>DASTET010000523.1:0-2079 GCA_035709445.1 Blastocatellia bacterium
CTGCTCCCGCGCAGATAGATATGTTTGCCGCGCTTCTCTTGCTCGCTCAACCGGGCAGTCCCTGAATCCTGCGCAAAGACCCACCCCGCCAGAAGCAGCGACACCACGCAGCCTGCGGCCAGTGCGCTTTTTCGTCTCATAACTCTCCTGCCAGCCCGGCCGGCGCCGGGCCTCACTTCGCGGTCTCGCCCTTGTCGTTTAGAACGCTTTCGACGACTTTTATCAGGTCATCAGGCTTGGCCAGGCCGAAGGCTTTCTTCCAGAGCCCCGTTTGCAGGTTCCCGACGATCATGATGGTCGTGTGATCATCTTTCGCCTCGACAAACTGTCCCAGCTTCCGCAGGGCAAACTCGACATTCTCCTTCTTGCCGCCGAGGAAATACCACCCCTGTCTCGCCTTGTATTTCTCGGCATACTCTTTAAGCCGGGGCGGAGTGTCGGTATCAATGTCGACGGTGATAGAGATTATGTGAGCGTCTTTGCCAAGCCGGCTGCCGAGCCATTCCTGGACCTTTTCGAGATTTCGGCTCATCGGAGGGCATACGCTTACACATGTCGTGAAGAAAGTATTGATGACGACGACCTTTCCTTTGAGCAGGTCGGTGTAAAGCCGCATAGGCCGGCCGTCCTGGTTTATCAACACGACGTCCGTGAAGTACTTTTCCGCGGGGGACGCTTCCGCGCTGGTGGCCTTGTCCTCCTTGTTGGGAGCAGGGCCATTTGACTGTGCGCGGCATTCTTGCGCCCAGCAAAAGACGAAAAGCGCTGCTACTGACAGGGCGATCATCGAAAGTCCTTTTCTCATCTCGGAACCTCCCTCTTCTCTGTCCCGGCGGTCGATTGATTGATTGCCGAGTCGATTTTGTCCGCAAGCGTTGGCGCGGGCGCCAGCCCGTAGGCCCGCGTCCACACCCCTTTCGCGTCATTGCCTATGATGACCATAGGGGTGTGATCTTCCTTTCGCGCGCTATAGGCGCTCAAGGCCCTGAGCAGTTTGTCTATGTCCTGCTTTCGGCCCGTCACAAAAGTCCATCCTGTCTTCCTGCCGAACTTATCGCCCCAGGCTTTAAGACGCTCGGGGGTGTCTGTAACCGGGTCGACGCTGATAGAGATCAGGTGAAAGTCCTTCCCCACGCGGTCTCCCATCAGGCTCTGGACCTTTGAAAAGGTGGCCGCAAGCGGCGGGCATATGGTGGTGCAGGTCGTGAAGATGAAATTTATCGCGACTACCCTGTCTTTGATCAGGTCGCTGTAGAAGAGTACCGTTCGCCCATCCTGGTCGAGCAGCCTGACATCCGGGATAGATATCCTGACCGCCCCTGCCTGCTCTTCCTGCTTCATATGATGGTGATGCTCATGCCGAGACTCTTCCTTTGCGGGCTGCTGTGCATGTGACGCAGCTCCGTAAGCGAGCAGGCAGAAAATCGTCGCCCCTGCAACCGGAAGCCGGTTGAGGAACCCTCTTCCGCATGAATTCTTGAAGCCGTTCTTATTCATTATTTCATCCCCCAGTCTCAGAGGCTCATATCCTCGGCCCCTCCGCGTTCTGTGCAGTTAGGGCCTTATCTGCATTAAGGGGTGCTCAACTTCTCCTCCCTCGCTTGCAATACGGAATAAGGCAACTGGTTGAATCGCACGCCGAGCGAAGGGCATTCGACGAAGATGAAGTAGACGCCCTGTTGTGGGGGAACGAAATCGATTTCGTAAACCCCCTCGCCGAGCGCCCTTGCCCACTGCCGCTTTTGCCAAACACCGGGGGACAGGAATGTCAGCACGCCCAGGTCCTTCAAGCCTGTCCTGGGTTGCTTCGTCTCCGGATCGATAACCTTGAATCGCAAAAGCGTGCTCTTCCGAACTACCACCTCGCCGTGTTTGAATAGCGGCTCTATCTCGAGCGCAATTTCCTTTCTCTTCTTTAGCGCCGGGTTGGCCGTCACCGTCAGATCGAAACAGTGCGAGATGCGAGGAGAATCCGTCAGCAGCACAACCTCATGATTTCCCGCTGGCGGCAACTTCACCACGTTTGAATAGGTGCCCGGCGAGGTCTCGCGCATGCTCCTGTCGACTACGAGCACGCCT
>DASTET010000524.1:0-9643 GCA_035709445.1 Blastocatellia bacterium
TAGACTCGCTAGACGCGCCAGACGCGCTAGACTGTAAAGGGATGAATAGCGAATTACTGATAACCGGCGCATCTCAGCTCGTCACGCTTGCAGGCCCGGCCCGGCCTCGCGTCGGGACAGAGATGCAGCGACTCGAAATCATATCCGATGGGGCTGTGCTCGTGCGTGGCGGGGAGATAGCCGCCGTCGGGCGCTCTGCGGATGTGGAGGGCGAAGCGGGCCCGCACGCTCGACGCATCGATGCAAGCGGCGCGGTCGTGATGCCTGCATTCGTCGACGCGCATACTCACCCGGTCTTTGCGGGCACGCGCGAAGACGAGTACGAGATGCGGGCAGCAGGGCTCACCTATCAGGACATAGCCGCGCGCGGCGGAGGGATACGCTCGACCGTGAGAAAGACTCGCGCCGCAAGCGAGCAAGAGCTGTTCGAGGCGGCGCTGCCGCGCACGAGATGGTTTCTAGAACACGGCACGACCACGATTGAAGCAAAGAGCGGGTATGGTCTCACGCTCGAAGACGAATTGAAGATTCTTCGAGTAATCCGCCGCCTCAGCAGCGAAACGCCGCTTGAGATGGTTCCCACATTCCTGGGCGCGCACGAAATCCCCGACGAGTACCGGAGCGAGACGGACGTGAGAGCAGGGCGCGAAGCGTATATTCAACTGGTCGTTGAAGAGATGCTGCCGCGAGTCGCAGCCGAAAAGCTCGCCCGGTACGCGGACATATTCTGCGAGTCGCACGTCTTCAGCGTGGAAGAGTCGCGCCGAGTGCTCGGTCGCGCAAGAGAGCTTGGCCTCGGTCTCAGGCTCCACGCCGAACAATTGAGCCTGTGCGGGGGAGCGCGGCTTGCGGCTGAGCTTGGTGCGGCGACCGCCGATCATCTCGAATGGATCGACGAGGAAGGTATCAGACATCTCCGGCAGGCAGGCGTCCTTGCCGTCTTGCTCCCCGGCGCAGTATTCAACCTCGGCCTCTCGCGGTACGCGCCCGCACGCGCGATGATCGAAGAAGGGCTCGGACTGGTCCTGGCGACCGATTTCAACCCCGGAAGCTCGCCCACGCCTTCCATGCAGATGGTGCTCTCAATAGCCTGCACGCAGATGCGAATGACTCCCGCCGAAGCTATCACCGCCGCTACGATCAATGCCGCTTGCAGCCTTGGCCTCGGCTCGCGGCTCGGCTCGATTGAGCCGGGCAAGCAGGCCGACATAGCCCTTTTCGACTGCCGCGACTATCGCCAGATACCTTACTTCTTCGGCGTAAACCATGTCGTGATGGTGATCAAAAAGGGGCGCGTCGTAGTCGACCGCCGCAGGTAGCCGCCGCACAGTAGTCACTCATCTATATCTTCAATCTCGCGGGCGAGCCGGCATAAAGAGCAGGGGCATACGGAATAGAGAAACTCGTAAGTGAGGATCGAGTGGTGGCCGTCTCTCCACCTGACGTCGAACCCGTAACGGCCCGCGTGCTGGACCGAGGCGATCTCTGCGCGGGCAGCCGGGCCGAGCACCGGAAGCTGGCGCGAGCCCTGTTGTCTGAGCTTCTCACGCTGGTCCTCGCACTTTGCGCAATTGCACTGCGCGCGAAGGTCAGCGGGCGAAAACCGGCTCGTGTGGCCGTTCTCCCAGACTACCTCGAACACGTCTGCCGAGACGTTTACCGCAACGGGGGCGAGGCGCATCCCCGTCTCAATTCTTCCCTTTTCGTCTTCCGGTCTCCGCATATTCACCGGTTTGAATCTATCATCACACGACCTGAAATACTACGGACGGGGCCATATTTCTTATCCGCGTTTTTCCGAGCTTATCTGCGGCTGTATAATTTTGTGGAACTTTTCGACCGTTTGAAGTGAATCAAGTATGGCAGCAGGCTGCCGACCGCTATAAGACAGGTGATGAGATTGCACTCGACAACCACTGATGAGGACCTGCTGCGGCTTGTGCGGACGGGCGACGAGTCCGCTTTCACCACGCTTTACCGGCGTCGCCAGGGCGCGATATATCGTTTCGCGCTTCACATGAGCGGCTCGCAATCGATAGCAGAAGATGTCACTCAAGAGGTCTTCATCGCGCTGATGCGAGATAGCGAGCGTTATGATCCGGCGAGGGGGCCGCTTTCGGCTTACCTCTACGGGATCGCGCGCAATCATGTCCTGCGCCACCTTGAGCGCGACCGCTGTCTCGTCTCGATAGCGGAGCAGATGGAAGAGGGAGAGGCTGCGGTCCCTGAGTCGCTCATTATCGAAGGCGATCTGCTCGGCGATCTGACTCGAAACGAGATGATCGAAGCGGTGAGACAATCGGTCCTGGCGCTGCCTGCGCACTATCGCGAGGTCGTCGTGCTGTGCGATCTGCACGAGATGAGTTATGAAGAGGCGGCGGCGGCGCTCGATTGCGCGGTCGGGACGGTGCGGTCGCGGCTGCACAGAGCGCGCGCGCTGCTCGTCGATAAGCTGCGCGACGTGAGAGAGGCCGGTCCTGTTTCAAACGGCAAGAGCCTGACGAGGTGTATCGCATGAACTGCCGAGAATTTGAATCTGTAAGAGGTGATCTTGCGCGAGAGAGTTTGACGGTTGCGGACGTGCGCGAAAGCGCCGCTCGCCACGCGGAGTCCTGCAAGGATTGCTCGCGTCGCCTTGCCGATGAGCGGGCGCTTGCGGCAGGGCTTGGCGCGCTTTCTGCAACCGATGCTCAGCTTGAAGCCCCGGCCCGTATCGAGGCCACGCTGATAGAAGAGTTTCGCAAGCAATCGAGAGTTTCGTATGAGCCTGCCGTTACAGCCAAGCGCGCTCTGCCTTTCAAAATAAGATGGGCTGCGGCTGCTGCTGCCGTTGCGGCTATTCTGCTGATGGTGTTTGCGTTCTCTGCTTCGCGTGTCGAGCAGACCGTCTCCGACGAGATACAGGCCCGTGACAGCAAACCGGAGACGACCGAAAAGAAAGAGAAAGAGAAGCCTGAGCCTGAAAATAAGCGCGAGCAGCCTGCGCCGCCCAAGAAGAAGCGGCTGATATTGCTCCAGGCCGGACTCAATTCAAGCAAGCCTGCAAGAAAGAAGGCGACTCGCGCGGTCAGCTCGACCGATACACGCAGCGATGAGATAGCGACGCGGTTTCTTCCGCTGACCTTCGGGGGAAATCTGGACCAGATTGACGGCGGGCAACTGGTCAGGGTCGAGATGCCGCGCTCGGCGCTCGTCTCGTTCGGGTTGCCTATGAATATCGAGCGAGCCAACGAGCGGATAAAAGCGGATGTCTTGATCGGCAACGATGGGGTAGCCCACGCGATCAGGTTTGTTCGTTGAGTGAGAAGCCAGAAGCCGGAAGTCAGAAGTCCGCTGGGACAGATTCTGATTTCATTCACTCGGCTTCAATCGAGAGGTGATGCAACGAAAGATTCTGGCTTCTGACTTCTGATCACTACACAAAACGAGGAGAGACTTATGAAACGTGCTATTGTGATTCTCATATGCGCGGTAACGGCCCTGGCCAACGGCGCGACCGCAATCTCGCAGGATCAACAACAGGAGCCGGCGCAGCGACGCGCCCCGCGAGTGGGCGTAAGGATGGGCGGCGGCCCGTCGCAGGTGATCGTGCCGGGCGAGCGCGAGGTCCATTTCGTAGGCGCGGAGTTGAGCTTCAGCGGCAAGCTCGTAAAGGGAGCGCCGTACTCTGCGGAAGCCGTTACCGAGCATGTGCAGATGCTTGCCGACGGCAATCGCATAGTCCGCAGGTCGGCGGCTGCGGTCTATCGCGACACCGAAGGGCGAACGCGGCACGAGCAGACGCTGCGGTCGGTCGGGCCTTATGCGGTCGCGGGCGACCCGCCGCAGATGGTCTTCATCAATGATCCGGTCGCAGGCTTCAACTATATCCTCAACCCGCGCGACCGCTCCGCGCGCAAGATAGGCAGGCCCCAAAGTAAGATTATGGGAGAAGGCGGAAACGTCGCGGTATGGGTTGGGGAGCCTGAAATGGCAGAGAAGATGGCCCGCGAAGAGGCGCTTGCGGCGGGCGCACGCCTGAGAAGCCCCGCGCCTCCCGTTGTAGTAAGCAGCGCAACCGCCGTGACTGTCGAATCGGGCGAAGCGGAGATCGATAAGCCGAAGACCGAATCGCTTGGAAAACAGATGATCGAAGGGGTCGAGGCCGAAGGCACGCGCACCACGATCACTATCCCTGCGGGCAAGATCGGAAACGAGATGCCGATACTAATCATCTCCGAGAGCTGGTACTCGCCTGAGCTTCAGGTTGTGGTGATGACCCGCCACAGCGACCCGCGCTTTGGCGAGCAGAGCTACCGGCTGACGGGCATCAACCGGAGCGAGCCCGCGAAGTCGCTGTTCGAGGTGCCATCGGATTACACGGTCAAAGAGTCGGTCCCGAACGAGATGCGAATGAAAGTAGAGCGGGAACTACAGCGAGAACGTCAGCGGCAAAAGCAGCCGAATGAGCAATAGCTTTTCGCTTCCTTCCGGGGCGAAGCGCCTCCTGGCTTCGCCCCTCTCTTTACTCTTACAGGTTGAAAGCCCTGACGAGAAATGCCGCCATCTGACCGCGAGACACCTCAAGCGACGGGCAGTAATTCCCCCCTCCACATCCGAGCGTGATACCTCTTACGGCCATCTCCTCTATGTGACCATAGAACGGGTTACTAGGCGGCACATCCATAAACCTCTGCATAGCTGGCACAGGCGGAATGTATCCTGGCTCGTGAAGCGCCCGAATGATGAATGCCGCCATCTGGTCCCTCAGCACAGGATCAGTCGGACAGTACATGTTCGGGGAGCATCCTAAAGTGATCTGACGGACGGCCATCTGCTCTATGAAGGCATAGAAGGGATTCGTTGGAGGGACATCCGAGAATCGCTGCATAGGGGGAGGAGGCGGAGTGAAGTCGCCGAGCGCGCGAATGATGAAAGCGGCCATCTGCTGGCGGGTGACGGTGAGGTCAGGGCAGTAGTTCGTCGTGTCGCAGCCGAGAGTGACGCCACGGGCAGATAGCTTGCCGATCTCTGTGTAGAAGGGATGGCCGAGCGGGACGTCGCTGAACGGGATGCCTTGCAAGACCGTGTAGGTGCGGTTTCCAATAGTGATCGTCCCCTCTCGAATAGTCGCGCCCGTGTTTGCGTCCACGCTGTAGGAGACCGTCCCGTTGCCCGACCCGCTGTCACCCGACGTGATGTGTATCCAGGGGACGTTGCTTGTGGCAAGCCAGGCGCAGCCGCCCATTGCAATTACGTCTGTGCTTCCCGTCCCCCCGTTTGCCGCAAATGACTTGTCCGCCGCGCTCAGCGCCAGACTGCACCCCTGCCCCTGATCTATCGTGAACTGCTGCCCCTCGACGAATATCTTTCCCGTCCGGGGCGAGCCGCTGTTTGCCATCACAGTGTAGTTGATCATCCCGCCGCCCACGCCGCTGGAAGGCAGCATAATCCAGGGCACGTTCGTGGCCGCGTTCCAGGTGCAGCTCGCGCCTGTCGTTAGCTGAAAGCTGCCGCCTCCGCCGGTTCCGGCCACCACCGCAGAACCGGGTGTTATCGAGTATGCGCAGACCGTGGCCGCTCCGTCCTGGTTTATTGTGAAGACCTGGTCCTGAACCGTTATGTGGCCTGTCCTCGGCCCCGATGTGTTCTCCGCCACGGCGTAGCTCACCGCACCGTTTCCGCTGCCCCCGCCCGTGGCCGTGATCCATCCAACGTCCGTAATGGGAGCCCAGTTGCACCCGGCGGCCGTCGTCACCGTAAAGCCGTCGCTGCCTCCCGCCGCCGTGAATTTCTGTCCTGATGAGCTGAGCGAGAAAGAGCAGGGTGCGGGCGCTCCCTGCTGCATAACCGTGAAGGTCTGACCTGCAACGGTCACCGTCCCTGTGCGGTCGCCGCTGGCCGGGTTTGCCGCCACTTGATAGCCCACCATCCCGTTTCCCGTGCCATCAGGGCCGGCCGTGATCGTTATGAAGCTCGAATTGCTCGCCGTCGTCCACACGCACCCGGCGGGGGCCGTAACTGATATGCTGCCCCCGCCGCCGTTTGAAGGAAACGACTGGCCGGTCGAATCCAGGGAATAGGTGCAGCCAGCCGAAGCGTCTAGGAGTATGCACTGCGAGAACTCCGATGTGTTGCCCCTGGCGTCGCGCGCCATCGCATTGACCCATCCTCCTACGATGGTAACGTTCTCGAAGGTGATATCGATAGGCGCGTTGCCTGCCACATCCGTGTGAAAGAGGATCGGGACGAAGTTCAGGGCTTGCTGATTTACTCCAGGGTTTGAGTTAGAGCACTGCGACGCAGAGAAGAACTGCACGAAGAAATCTGTGTTCGGCGTCCCGTTGAGGTTTCCAACGATACGGATCGTGGCCGTGGTCTCAGGGCTCAGACCCTCACGCCCCGATGGTCGCAAGGCCAGAGTCATAGCGGATGTCAACACGGGGAAGTTTTGCAAGTTATTTGCCCCCGCATCCGGGTCGCCGGGATCGTTCGCTGTCACCCCGACAAGGCCGAGATCGATTCCGAGATGGCCGTTTGAGTATATCGAGTTCGATTGGATCGTGATCCGAACACCGGGGTTTCCAACGGCAAAGTTAGGGATGTTGACGCCGTTTCTGCTGTTACAGGCGATGCGGTTTTCTATGATCGTATTTCCGGCGGAATTGAGATTGACGAATACGCCGTCTCGCTGGTTGCCGAGACAGTTTACGCCGCCCGCGTCTGTGCCGATGTAGTTATTTCGGACCGTATTCCCCGTCGACCCGCCGGTCGCATCAACTCCTATCGAGACGCCGTGCCTTCCGTTACCCGACAGGATGTTGCGCGCTTCGATAGTTGGGCCGCCAATGGTGTTTCCGGGCGCGTCGCTGATCGTCACCCCGTTCAGCCCGTTGCCGAGCGCTGAGGTGCCGGAAAAACTTGTGCCGATATAGTTACCCTGTACCCGGTTCCCAGTCGCCTGCGGGCCTTCGATAAATATTCCGCTCAGAGTATTACCCGATATTATATTGCGCGCCCCGGTACTCAATCCGCCAATACTACAATCAGGTGAGAACTGTATACTCACTCCATTGCCACCGTTGCCCAGGTCAGCGGTGCCGTTTACATCCGTGCCAATAAAGTTACCCTGCACTGAATCCCCGACAGTTCCAATTATGCGCACGCCATCCGATTGATTACCTGAAATAACGTTTCGCGCGCCGGGCGCAGTCCCTCCTATCGTGTTGTGATGCGCGTTATTCCGAACCCACACGCCATATGAGTTGCCTAAAGGGATCGTGCCCGTCAGGTCTGTGCCGACAAAATTACCCTGAATGAGATTACCGTTGGCATCGCTGACCTCTATCATGATTCCGGCCCCGTTTATAAGGTCTCCGTTGCCCGATATAATATTGCGCGCCCCGGCGGTCGTTCCTCCAACAGTATTGTTAGTTGACCGAAATAGCTGAACCCCGCCAAATTTCAGATTGGCAACCGCGGACGTTCCGGTAATATTCGTGCCGACATAATTGCCGAGCATCAGGTTCCCACTGCTGGCAAGGGTTATCCCCTGGTTGGAGTTGCCCGAAATGAGGTTGCGCGCCGCAGCCGTCGTCCCGCCAATTACGTTATTGGCCGATGCGGTCTGAATGAATACGCCGTAGCTGTTAGGCTTGCCAATAGTCCCTGTGACATCTGTCCCTATAAAGTTGCCTTCGATAAAGTTGCCCCCGCCCGTTTGTAAATCGATCCCAAAACGTAGATTGAGCGCCGTACCAAATCCGTTAATAACAAGGCCGCGCAGCACTGTGCTCCCGCCGAGGACGGTAATCCCGTTCAGGGTGGTCGGGGAGCCCGAAGTGATCTCAATTATGGGTGTGCCTGCGAAACCCGGCTGAGTAGTCCCGTCTATCAGCACCGGATCAACGATTGGAGGGAGCTGCACCGATTGAGTTATTGTGAAAGGGCCCGTCCCGGGTATGTTGAACACAATAATGTCTGCGCCCGGATTCTCGTTGGAATCCAGAATCGCTTCAAACAACGAGCCGGGGCCGACCCCGCTCGCACTGGTCACCGTGAAAGTGAGATTGGGCTGTGTCGTCGCAACCGTGATCCCTGCGGAGCCCGTCTTGAGCATGACGAGATCGCTCAGCGCGTCCGGGTTCAACCGCATCGGCAGCGTGGCGATTGGATGCCCCTCCACATCGAGGGTCACAGCTTTACGCCGCAATCCGTTGTGAGCTGAAAGCTCGGACGAGTTGCTTTCGCCGGTCGCGCGCCCGCCGGTAAGGATGTGAATTTGATCGGCTGACGAATCGAGGACCAGAAGATCATCGGTTGATGAGCTTGAGACTCGCGCGCCCAGGATCTGAGTCGACTCGGGCCATCTGCCTTCGATCACTCTTTCGCGCTTCCACTCTGCAACGGAAGGCCCCTGCTCATCCTGATCATCGGCCGCGCTCAGCAGATGCACCTCGCCATCGGTTGACAGCAAAGCTATGTCTGAACCGCTTCCCGATATGAAATCCCCGGCGGCCAGCGACTCGATTGCGAAGGGAAACGCTTGCGAGCTAATGAAGGGAGTCGGGACCTCGGCCCGCTCGTGTTTCTTAAGCGTTAGCTTCCTGTCCCGCCCCTTCATGATAACGAGATGCCGCCCTGCCGCCACCGCAAGATCGATCTCATAGCTTCTGTCTAGTTGCGCGAGTATCAGAGATGTCGCTTCGGCGGGAAGGTCGAATGACTCAGGATCGGCTCTGAGAGCCCCTTGCGGTCCTTCATAGACCATCGCTTTTGGCCCGCGCGGCCCCGTCATGCCGACCACTACGTCCGTCAGCCCGTCTCTGCGGTTCACATCTCCGACCGCCATCGCGGTCACCCTGTCCTGAAGCTCGACGGCGCCAGTCTCGCTCAATGCTCCCCGCCCGTCGCCTGCAAGAAGGCGCAACTTGTTGCCGCCTCGGACTGCGGTCACCACATCCCAGTGGCCGTCTCCGTCGAAATCACCCGCCCCTATGAAGTCCGCCGCTTCCGATACGGCGAACAGATGCGCAGGCGCAAGAAACGGGGCTTGATTTAATACGCCTTGAGCCTCGCGGCGCTTTGCTTCAGGAGCATTGGGATAGATCGAATCGAGGTTGCCTCGATATAAAGCGATGATTCCACCGCCCGGCCCGGCATAACCGCACACGAGATCGGCCACGCCATCCTCATCAAAATCGGCTGAAGCGAGCGAGATCGGTCTTGCTTCGCCCTGTTCAACCGCTTGCCTGAGTTCGTCAGCCCCGCTGTATGATGCCAGCATCTCTCTGCCGTCGCCGAGATTTACCCATGGATTGCCACGGCCCGATGCGCGGACGGCTATGCTTTCACCGAGCCTCGCCTGCTCGATCTTATCTCCTGCGGCGGAGGCTTCAGATATAAACACTTCGACAGGTCCGGACACGACCGGCCTGAGACCGGCGGCAGAAAACCCTGCAACAACGAACAAGGTTGCAAGCGCGAAACCAAGTCTCTTCATAAAGACCTCCCCAAGCGAGAGCAAGTCTAAAGATTGAAAGCCCTGACGAGAAATGCCGCCATCTGACCGCGAGACACCTCAAGCGACGGGCAGTAATTCCCCCCTCCACATCCGAGCGTGATACCTCTTACGGCCATCTCCTCTATGTGACCATAGAACGGG
>DASTET010000525.1:0-2815 GCA_035709445.1 Blastocatellia bacterium
CTTGTTGAGCTTGAGTGGCTGGCCGATGATCGACGGGTTAGCGCCAAGGCGGTCGTGCCAAAACTGATGGCTGAGCACGACCACCGGCGTCGCGCCCGGTTTATCATCTTCGTCATTGATCGCGCGTCCCAAGCTCGGTTGCACTCCGAGGCCGGCGTAATACCCGCCAGTCACAGCTTGCCCATTGATGGTCTCCGCCTGATCGCCCGACGCCGCCGTCAATTCAGGCAGCGGAGCGAAGGCGAAGAGGTCGCTGAGCGGGCTGTCCGGCGCAGCGGCGCGCGCCTGGCGCATCTTGTCAAAAACCTCATAGCGAAACAGCGAAAGCCCCCGTGTGCCCGGCGGCTTGGGCACGTTCGAGGTGCCGCTCATGCCACCGACCCTGAACGGGAGTCCGGCGTACCAGGCAAACACCACCAACCGCTCCGGCTCAGCGACCGGCAGGGTTCTGAGCAGCACCGCGTCCATCACGCTGAAGAGTGCCGTGTTCGCGCCGATGCCCAGCGCCAGTGACAGCACGGCGACAACAGTGAAGCCTTTGCTCTTTAGCAACACCCGCAAACCATATTGCAGGTCCTGCCACAGCTCTTCCACGAACCGGACGCCGCGCACGTCACGGCTCTCCTCCTTAACCCGCTCGACACCCCCGAAGCTGCGAAGCGCCGCCAGACGTGCTTCCTCAGGGCTCATCCCCCGCGCCAGGTTCTGCTCGACCTCCTTCTCCAGGTGGAAGCGCAATTCATCGTCAAGCTCACGCTCCATCTCCGCCTTGCGAAACATCGCACGCAGCCTCAGCCTCAGCCTGTTTACCATACCGACCCCCTTCCGCTCAGGTCGTTTTCAGGATCAAATCAACCGCCCCGGTGAACCGCTCCCACGACTCGGTCTCGGCGGCCAACTGCTTGCGCCCGGCGGCCGTCAGCCTGTAGAACTTCGCCCTGCGGTTATTGTCCGAAGCCCCCCACTCGGAGCTGATCCATCCCCGCGCCTCAAGCCTGTGCAGGGCCGGGTAGAGCGATCCCTGGCCCACCCTCAGCACGTCGCGCGAGGCCTGCTGAATGCGCTGGGCGATGTCCCAGCCGTGGGTGGGGCCGGCCTGCAGCGTCTTCAGCACCAGCAGGTCGAGCGTCCCCTGCAATAAATCCATCTGTGTTTTGTCCATCTGCTTCCCCTCGACATCCGACAAGGCAGAGAGTATGCCATGACTTGTCGGATGTCAACATGAGAGGGGACTTCCATGAATGAAATAAATAGCCGCTTTACTCCACGAGCAACGTTGGTAGCCCTAGGTATAAAGCTGAAGCAACTCGACTTGTTTCAGCCCATCAGAGAAAGCGTGACCATAGAGCAGAAAACTGTTCGTCACTCGCCGCTGGATAAATTGCTCGACGCCCTCATCGCCATTCTGGCGGGGGCGGATGGGCTGTGTGAGATTAACACCCGGCTCCGGCCTGACAAATCCCTGCAGCTCGCCTTCGGCAGGGAGTCGTGTGCCGACCAGTCAGTTGTCCAGGCACGCTCAATTCCTCCACTTCACAAAACGTGGCGCAACTGATGCAAGCTTTCAACGTCATCTTTCAGCAGCACAGCCTGACTTCCAGACACGACTTCCATTCCGCCATGCTCCTGCTCGACATTGATCTGACCGGATTGCCCTGCGGGAAAAAATGTGAGTACGCCACCAAAGGTTACCAAGGTGAAGCCGGCATTCGTTGGGGGCGGCAGATGGGCCGCGTCATCGCCACCCCATATGAAGAGGTCATGATTGACCGTCTCTACCCTGGCAATCTGCATCTGACCAAGATCATCCGCCCGCTCGTCGAGGATATGGAGAAGACGCTCAGCCTCGACGAAGAGAAGAGGGAACGCACGATCGTGCGCATGGATGCAGGCGGCGGCAGCCTTGATGAGATAAATTGGCTGCTGGGGCGCGGCTATCAGATTCACGGCAAAGATATCTCTGCCGCGCGGGCAGAATCTTACGCCCCGCTGGTTCGCCGATGGATCGCGGATCCGCAGCATCCGAATCGGCAAATGGGCTGGGCAGAGTGTGAGGAGATGGATATGAGTCAGACACCACCGGCAGTGCCGGTGGCTTGATGAGCAGTGCCGTCTCAAAGACGGCTGACTTGAGCTATTTGCTCTTTGAACCTAGAAGCGCCCTTCATTGTCTGACCCTTCTTGCTCGCAGATATAGCGGCGTATTTGCACGTCATTAAAGCCTACTGTTGACACCGCATATCCTCGCGCCCAGAACTGCTCCCCGGTGTAGTTGCGCTCTTTGCCTTGCAACCGGGCTATCGCTATCGCGCTCTTGCCCTTAAGGAATCCGATCACCGATGCTACCGCGAATTTCGGCGGTATCAATATGCACATATGAACGTGGTCGGCCATCATATGTCCCTCTATGATCTGGCATTCTTTCTGTCGGGCCAATGCATGAAAGATTGATCCGAGTTGTTTCCTCATGCCCCCATATAACGCATTGCGGCGACGCTTGGGGACAAACACGACATGGTATTTGCAATCCCAGCGGGAATGCGACAAGCTTTGATACGTGTTATTCATCAAGTTTCTCCTTGTGGATTTACTCGGCTCATCAAGCCACACAAGGAGAAACTTTCTCCCGGAACGCTCAAAGCTTTTCAAGTCTCACTGGTCGAACCAGTGGCTTACCCTTTGGGATTTACAGTTATGTCGAGATGAACGTTCTTACTTGGAATAGAATCCCTATAGCCATTTCGCTCGGGCTATAAAGCGATCTAAGAATCGGTTCGACCGGAGCGCGCGAAGATAGATTCACATGGATAGCAGT
>DASTET010000526.1:0-3081 GCA_035709445.1 Blastocatellia bacterium
GCAGAAATCCGGGCGTGCAATAACCGCACTGCGCCGCGCCGAGATCGGCGAAAGTCTCTTGAAGAGGATGAAGCTCGCCCCCCGCCGACATGCCTTCGATCGTCGTGACCTCGCGGCCCTCCATATCGAGACCGAGCGTTAGACAAGATAGCACCGCCTGCCCGTCGACGAGCACAGTGCATACCCCGCACTCGCCAAGCTCGCAACCGTGCTTTGTGCCTGTAAGGGCGAGATCTTCGCGCAAGACCTCGAGCAGAGTCTTATGCGGCGCAAAAGCCACTTCGACTTGCTCGCCGTTAAGGCCCATCTGGATATGCGCTTTCTCTTTTCTTCTCTTAGCCATGGATTAGTATAGATGCCTGTGGAACCGGATTTTCAAACTTACAGCTTACATCAAGACCCGCTCAAAACCCAAGAGGATTGGCCGCAGATTTACGAGGATTAACACGGATAAAAATCTGTATGTAAAATTTCAATTCGAGATTTCAATCCGCGTGAGCCGCGTAAACCCGCGGCCTGTCCGGCTACTTCTTCCCGCTCGCAGTCGGTCGCGCGGCTGCGCCTGACGCCAGCCGCTTTTCGACCGCCTTCCAGTCGATGTTTGTAAAGAAGGCGTCGATATACTTGGGCCGGTCGGCAGGCTTGTAATCCAGCAGGTACGCGTGCTCCCACACATCCATAACGAGCACAGGGTTAAACCCTGCGACATTTCCGACCTCGTGCAGCGTGACCCAGTGGTTCGAGAGCCGCCCGTTCGTGGGGTCTTCGAAACAGATTGCCCAGCCCACCCCGCGCATCTTGCCGATGCTTACGAAATCGGCTTTCCATATATCGAAGCTGCCGAAGCTCGCTTCCGCCGCTTTGAAGAGATTCGAGTTCTTTGCTGGCTCTGCATCGGCCTTCGCTTTGAGGTTGCCGAAATAGAATTCGTGCAGGACCATCCCGTTGTACTCAAACCCGAGACGTCTCGTCAGCTCGGAATAGGCGGGCATCTCTTCGTGGTCGACTACGCCGTCTTTGAGAAACTCGGTTATCTTCTCCGTCAGCCGGTTCGTCTCCTTGACATACCCCTCGTAAAGCTTGAAGTGCATCTCAAGCGTCTGGTCCGAAATACCGTTGAGACCGCTCAGGTTGAAGTCCCTGGGCGTGTAAGTTTTGATATTTACCATCAATATTCCTCCTTGATTCTATGATATGCCGGTTTGAGACAATCTAAACGGCAAGGCTTAGCGAGTTGAGCCGGATATAAATAAAGGGTCCACGTTTATGTCATAACCTGTTCCGGGGTTTTATGCAACGGCACAAGCGTAAATCGAAAGAGGGGGCCAAAAGCCCCCTCTTACCTCACAAACTGTCTTGCTCTGCCACGCCGGTAGATAAATATGAATATTCAATATTCGCGCGTGCGAACTGTGGACGCTTGTGAGTGTTCGATTAAATTTCCGAACTCGCCATACTACTAAACAATCCTCGTGCCAGAGGAGGGCTGATCGATAGGTCCTCTTAAACCGCAGGAATTCCCTGATTTTTTGATGGTTTCAATCTGTCCGACAAAGACGTGTTTTTATGCAGCGTCCATTTAGAGTACAAAACCGGCTCCCGCTCGCACTATTTCGAGACAGGGACAAGGGCGCGGTCTCAAGCGAGTCATTGCCCGCTGATGACAGGTGTCCAGGGTCGGCTCAGGTAATCGCTCAGGGTAAGGGCGACGAGAATCCCGAACCAGAAGAACCCTGCCAGGACGAAGACCCAAGTCAGCCGAGAGCTATACCTGACGTGCATGAAGTAGAGCACGACAAGCGTCGCTTTGATGACAGCGATTGAGAGCGCAACAATCGCATTGAAACGACCCAGGTCTATAGTGGCGACGACCACGGTCAGCACGGTGAGTACCATCAGCGCGAAGAAGATGGCAAAGTAGATCTTTCTCGGAACTATATGCTCTGACATGCTCTGAGCCTCTCAAAGTGATTCGTGCGCGCCAATCAAGTAAAGCAGCGGGAACAGGAATATCCAGACTATGTCGACAAAGTGCCAGTAGAGACCCGAAATCTCTACGGGCGAGTGGTATTCGGGGGTGAATCTTCCCCGGTTCGCCATAAAGAGTATGACCGACATGATGCCGAGCCCGATGATCATATGTAGCGCGTGTATGCCCGTCATTGCGAAATATATCCAGTAGAACATCTGTACGTGCTGCGGATTACCGTGGCCGTCCCACTGGAACCCGAAGCCCGGTATCAGGTGATGAACGTATTTGTCGTAGTACTCGAATGCCTTGATGCCAAGAAAGGTAGCCCCGAATATCATCGTCAGGATGAGCATCACCTTTAGCATCCGCTGATTGCCTACCTGAGAATAGTAGACAGCAAGCGCCATCGTCAGGCTGCTCACGATCAGGACTATCGTATTTACGCCGCCGAGCTTCCAGTTCAGGTGGCTGCTGGCCGCAGCAAATGAATCGGCGTAGTACCCCCTGTACAGGATATAAGCCATAAACATCCCGCCGAAGAACATGATCTCAGTGATAAGAAAGGCCCACATCCCGAGGGTGCCGGCCTCCTTCTGCTGCTCCATGTTATCGAAGTGATGGGCCAGCCCTGTCTGCGCGTGTACGGTATGACTTTCAGCCAACTCTTTTCTCCCCGTCTGTCTTAGCTATCAATACCCTTTCAGCAGCAGCCATGAAGCCGTGCTGGATCATCCTTTTCAGACTCGCTCCTGAGTCTTCTCTTCCGGGCCTCTCAGCCCCAGTATCTCCATGCGGTCGCGAGGCGAGAACTCGTAGGCTTCCCAGGTGACGACCGGCGTCTCTTTAAAGTTCTCCGTAGGCGGCGGCGACGTGGTCTGCCATTCGAGCCCGAATGCGCCCCACGGGTTATCCGGCGGGACCGGGCCGTACCGCATAGACCAGATCAGGTAGATCATGGGAAAGAACAGCCCGACGCCCAGGATCGATGCGCCCGCCGTCGACATCACGTTGAGCACCTGGAATTCCGCAGGGTATGCGTAGTACCTTCTCGGCATCCCCAGATACCCGACGATGAACTGCGGGAAGAACGTCAGGTTGAACCCCACGAA
>DASTET010000527.1:0-3018 GCA_035709445.1 Blastocatellia bacterium
TCGGGCGGGGCTCGCCGTCGGGCCGCTCAAGTCCGAGCTTGTCATAGGCCACATTCATAGTGCCCGCTCTGAAGAGACCGAGCAGCTTATCGGGCGCTCCCGCGCCGTCGGGCAGCTTCTTCAGCTCTGTGCCGTTCTGCACATAGACAAAGCCTGCCTTCTTCAACTCTTCCGCGAGATTTCTCTGGTCGCCGCTGTTGGCGCCTGTCCTGCCGGTGAACCGCTCTTTGCCTCCGCCCATTATTACGTCGAAGGTAGTGCCTTTGGTGAAGACGCCGTCGACGAACTGTCTTGCGATGTCGTAGCCGAGCGCCCGCGTTATGGTGTGCCCGCCCTCACCGGCGGGCGTCGCGTCGGTCACGTCTGCTGTGGTGACGATGCCTGTGCTGTACCCGTGGCGGCGCTTGAGGTATTCCCACAGCGTTTCGATTCGGGGGTTGTCGAGCGCATACTGCTTCGTCTTCAAATAATCGTTCCCTCTGAATTTGAAATCGTTGTTATCGGGAAAGACACCGAGCGCCCCGTCTATGGTCTTGTTGCCGGTCGCCCAGGCCGACGCGGTGTTTGCGGAGTCGGGCGTCACGCGGTCCATCGCGTGAGTGAGCACCATGCCGCTGACGGGGAGGTCCATGTTCAACATCTCGTCAAAGAAGCCTTCGCGAAACCGGTTGTTAGTGCTCTTTGCGACTATTCGCGCGGCGTCGCGATAAGCGTTGCCCATGCCATCGCCTATGAATAGAATTATGTTCTTTCTCCCTACAAGGCTGAAGGGCTGGACCCCTATGCGGGCGGTAGCGCTCGTCGTGCTTGAGCCGTCGGTCACTATCGCCTGCACCTGCCTGACGCCTGCGGCGGGAAAACTCATCTCTCTGAATGTCCATGCCTTGTCGAGGCTCGCCGCATCCGAGTCATTATCGGTTGTTATTTCGGGGGCGGGCAGGCGCGAGGTTAAGTCCGAGCCATCGATTATCACCTTGAGCGTTGCGTCCGTGCTTTGAAGCCCCGCAGCTTCGACTCGTAGATCGAACAACTGGTCCGTGAGCACGCGGAACCTTTCAGGCAGCCGTATCCTCACACTGGCGGCAGCGGGCCGCGCGCTGTCTGCTTTCACCATCAGGGAGGCGGCCATAAATACCATCATCGCGGCTACGATGCTTCTCTTCATTGCTGGTCCTCTCTCAGTTTATCGCGCGTCCTGGCTCACGATTCGGCCATCGATTATCACCGCCGTTACGTGCGAGGCGTATTCAAAAGGGTCGCCGTCAAACAGCGCGACATCGGCATCTTTTCCCGCTTCGAGCGAGCCCGTGCGGGATGCTATACCGAGTATGCGAGCGGCGTTTATCGTGACGGTAGCGAGCGCCTCGGAAAAAGTGAGCCCGTTCGCCGCTGCAACGCCCGCCTCGAAAAGCACAACTCGCGTCTTTGGCACGTAGCCTTCGAAGCCGCTTTGAAGCGCTACAGGGATACCCGCCTTCAGCAGCGTCCCGGCGGTCTCCATGCTGAGGTTTTCTGACTCGCCGCCCGCGCGCGCCATGGTCGGGTGGATGATTACGGGCACGCCGGCGGCCTTTATCTGATCGACTACGAGATACGCCTCGCTCGCCCCGTCGAGCACCATCTTGATGTTGAACTCTTTTGCGAGCCTGAGCGCAGCGAGTATGTCGTGAGCGCGATGGACATTTACGAGCAGCGGCAACTCGCCTTTTATAACGCGGGCGAGCGTTTCCATGCGAAGCTCGCGGTTGGGCTTTTTATCCTGAGGGGCCGATGACCATTTCGATTCGTACTCCTGGGCTTTGAGAAGCTCGGCGCGCAGCATCGCTATCGCTTTCGACCTCGTGCCCGGCGAGCGCCCGTTCTGGCCGAGGCCGGCACTACCGAGCGTTACGGCGATCATAGCCGATGGCGAGATCACCTCGCTTGCCGCCCCCTCGCCATAAGTCTTTACGATCATCGTCTGGCCCGAGATCAGCGCGCGCGGCCCGTGCCCGGTGTGAATGGTCGTCACGCCGTAGCTCCTCAGCCATTCGACGAGCTTTTCGCGCGCGTTGAACGAGTCTATAGCGCGAAGCTCCGGCTGCATGGGCGCGGAAGTTTCGACCTGGTCCTGGTCGTGCGGCTGGTTGAGATAACCGGCAAGCCCGACAACCGTGCGGGCATCGATCAGACCGGGAGTCACGACTTTTGCGCTGACCACCCTGTAATCCGCCGGGATCCTGATTTGAGAGGCCGGGCCGACCTGCTCGATCTTGCCGCCTCGTATCAGCACCACGCCGTCCTTAATGGGCTCTCCTGCCATCGTATGCACAGTCTCGCCGCGAACGGCCGTTTGGGCGAGCGCGGTCTGGCTTGAGGCTGCGAGCGACAGCAGCATAAGAAGCGCGATCAGAGAAAATGTGCGTGGCATCATCGATCCTCCTCTTCATGAAAATGAAGCGTCTGGCCGACGCCCGCGCCGTAACCGCCGACGGCATAGAGGCGGTCCTTCGGGTCGTTGCGATCAAAGACCCGGACACCCTCGACGTATGTCTCAAGAACGTGAGTGTAAACGCTTAGCGGATCGCCCGACAGAACGATGAAGTCGGCGTCTTTGCCCGCTTCGAGCGAGCCCGTTCGATTTTGAAGATCGAGCATGATGGCGCCCGCCATCGTGAGCCCGAACAGGGCCTTCTCGCGCGAGAGGCCGCCGCGAACCGCAAGCCCGGCAATCCTCAGGAAGAGGCGAGAATCGGTTATGTAATCGTCCGTGTTGAAGCCGACCACTACTCCGGCCCGGTCGAGTATGGCGGCATTTTCAAACTTCGTGTCCATGGTTTCTAGCTTGCCGCCGGGGCTGTCGATTATGGTGAGCGAGGCGGGGGCTTTTGCAGCCGCGATCTCTTCGGCGACCCTGTAGCCTTCGCTCACGTGTTGAAGCACGACGCGGAAGCCGAACTCTTTCGCGTGCCGGAGCACTGTCGAGATATCGTCGTGGCGATGCGTGTGATAATGGACGACCCGGCGGCCTTCGAGCAC
>DASTET010000528.1:0-5368 GCA_035709445.1 Blastocatellia bacterium
GACCGCGTATCCTGCCCCATCAGGATCGCGTGCGACGGGTCGTAATGTATGCGAAGCTGATCGCCGACGCCCGCCTTTTCGCATATCCGGTGAAGAGCGATCCAGGTGCCCGGAGTGTATGCGATGTTGTTATGGTAATTGTCTGCCGTGGTCCATCCGGGCATGGGGCATTGCTCCACGCGATAGACCAGCCCGCGAGCCTTCGCCTCTTTTAACAGAGGGACAAAGCTCTCGGCGAAATCGGCGAGGTTCTGATCCATGCCGTGCGACTGGTTGCGGCCTACGAACCCGCAGACCGCATCTACGCCGAGCATCACCGCCGCGTCGAATACCCGCATCATGAAATCGTGCTTCTTTTTTCTTATAGCCGGGTCCTGGTGGAGCATGTTGTCGAAGTAGGCGAGGTCGGATATGCCTATACGATATTGATCGAGCGCGGCGAGCACGCGAGAGGCCCGGCGGGAGTTAAAAGGCTCGCGCAGGTCAAGCGTGTTCGCAACCGGATCGAGCATGGCTTCGGGCGGGACGTCGGTTTCGGTCGGGTGGAGCGCCGCCGAAAGCTGTATGTTGTCGACGCCGAGCTCGGAGGCGAAGGCTACCCATTCTTCGACGGCGCGGTCGGGGTCCGGGTCACGCACCTCTCGCGGCGTGAGCTCCTGCAAGGCCGCCGTGAGAACTCCGATCTTCATGAACCTGGGCTCGAATTGCTTTATCGACATCGTTGATGCTCCTCGATCAATAGCCGTCGCGCCGTCTCATAAGCGATGTCATCCAGCGTCTTCGCTGCGGGTTTTCGGGCGCGCGCATCGCTTCGCAAAAACACTGCGCCGCGACCCGCTCGACGTCGGTCAGCCAGCCGGGATCGATCAGAAAGCAGTCCGGCCCTGCGGCCACAAGCTCCCTGTCCGGAAACTGATACTCCCACTCGACGTGAAAGGCCCGGCCCCAGAACCCGCTCCTTGCTTTGATCTCGATCCTGATCGGCTGCACGGCGCTCGCTCCTGATGTAACGGGATCCACGATGTTATCAAAACAGGAAGCCAGAAGCCAGAAGTCAGAAGCACGGCTGTAACAAAGTCGGCTTGGACAGCCAGAAGACAATTTTTGAAGACATGAGTCAATAATGCGAGACTCGATTTTCTTGGGCTTTTCGCAAATCGTCTCTTTGGCTAGATCGCTGCAAGTGCTTTGTTTTCATTTGTCAAGCTACTTTGTTACAGCCCTGAAGTCAGAAGCCAGTCGAGATTGATTCCGATAAATCTCACCCTGCTTCAATCGAAAAATGATGCAAAAGATTCTGGCTTCTGGCTTCTGGCTTCTGGCTTCTGGCTTCTGGCTTCTGGTATGATTGGCGCGCACTGACGGAGGAGAATCCCTATGAAAAACTCTCATCATAAATCCAGGCGAGACTTTCTCAAGCTCGCGGCTGCATCGGGCGCAGTCGCCGCCTTGCCGCGCGTGGTGCGCGGCTCGGATCTGAGGCAGCAGGACAGGCCCGTTTCGCCCAACGACAGGATTCAGATTGCGCTCATAGGCACAGGCGGGCAGGGGATGGGCGACACCTCGACGGCGCTCAGGGTGGCGGGCGTCGAGCTTGTCGCGGCTGTCGATCTGTATGACGGGCGGCTCGCTCGGGCAAAGGAGATTTACGGCGATAAGATTCAGACCACTCGCGATTATCGAGAAGTCCTCGCGCGCCCCGACGTCGAGGCGGTCATCATAGCGACCCCCGATCACTGGCACGCGCAGATAGCTGCGGACGCGATGAACGCGGGCAAGGATGTCTATCTCGAAAAGCCTATGGTCCACTCGCTCAAGGAGGGCCACCCGCTGATCGAGACTGCGCGCAAGACGAACCGCATACTTCAGGTCGGGAGCCAGCGCGTAAGCTCCATCATCTATCATAAAGCGAAAGAGCTTCTGGCTGCGGGCGCTATCGGCGAGCTGAACCTTGTCGAAGCCTGGTGGAACCGCAACTCGGCTATCGGCGCGTGGCAGTATTCGATCCCTCCCGACGCCTCGCCTCAGACCGTCGACTGGGACCGCTTTCTCGGACAGGCCCCGAAGCGGCAGTTTGACGCGACGCGGTTTTTCAGGTGGAGAAATTATCGCGATTACGGGACGGGGGTCGCGGGAGACCTCTTCGTTCACCTCTTCTCCGGGATGCACGTTGTAGTCGGGGCTACGGGGCCGAACAGGATTTTTGCCACGGGCGGATTGCGCCACTGGAATGACGGGCGCGATGTGCCCGATGTGATGCTCGGGCTCTTCGATTATCCTAAGACCGACCGCCATCCGGCGTTCAATCTCTTCCTCAAGGTGAACTTTGCCGACGGCGCGGGCGAAAATTCTGGCTTCCGCTTTGTCGGGACGGAAGGGGTGATGGAGATAGGCGCTGGCGTGACGGTGACAAAGAAGCAGGCGGCGAAAGAGCCTGGCTTCACCATCGGCACTTTCCCGAAGCATGTGCAGGAGGAGTTTCTCAAGGAGTACCGCGCGAAATACCCGGAGGACAAGAAGCAGATCAGCCAGGCGACGCAGCAGGTATTTACCGCGCCCAGGGACTACAGCGACCTGTTCGACCACTTCGCAGTCTTTTTCGATTCCGTCCGCACGCGCAAGCCCGTGATCGAAGACGCCACTTTCGGGCTCCGCGCCGCAGGCCCGGCCCTCGTGTGCAATATGAGCTATTTCGATAACCGCCCGTACGGGTGGAACCCCGAGACGATGAAGACCGCTTCAGAATAGACAGGATCAACAGGGTCGATTAATTGTCACCAGGTATCGGCTTTCTTGTACTCTTCGAAGCACTTGAGCAAGCCTTCCTTGCCCGGCACCGATAGCCCGTGCTCCATGCCGAGTATTCCACGGTAGCCTTTGTCGTAGATTGCCTTGAAGACGTTGCGATAATTTATCTCGCCCGTCCCCGGCTCGTTTCTGCCCGGCACATCCCCCACCTGGAAGTAGCCTATGAAGTCCCAGTAGGCGCGGATGTTATTTATCAGGTTGCCCTCGGAAATCTGCTGGTGGTAGATGTCGAAGAGTATCTTTACGTGATTGCTCCCGACCGCCGCCATGATCTCTGCCGCTTCATCCGAGAGCGCCAGAAAGTATCCCGCATGGTTGATAGGGTTGAGGGGCTCGATGACGATGGTCAGTTCGGTCTTCTCAAGAAGGTCGGCGGCGCGTTTTAACCCCTCGATAACGTTGCGGCGCTGTACGCCCCTGGGCGGGCCGATGAGCGCCGGGCCTGTGATGACCGTGCAATAATTGTTGCCTATCACCTTGTGATATTCGGTGGCCTTCTTCAGCTCGTCGAGAAACGGTTCGCGCTGTTTAGGGTCGACGAGCCCCGCCGTCCTCCACCCGCCGGGGTTGGCAACGAATATGCCGAGACCCATGCCGAGGCTGTCCATCTTCTTGCGCATTGCTTCGACTTCAGAGATCGGGTGATTCATCAGGCCGTTATACTCCGTGGCGTCGAAGCCATGCTCGGCAAACAGCTCAAGCCTCTGCGGTATCGTAAGCTCTCTGCTCAGGAAGTCCAGCCGCGGCGCATAACGCATATGATATTTCGTTTTCGTGCCTGCCTGCGCCTGTCTCGCTACAGCCGATCTCAGATCGAGCGCCATCGCGCCCGCTCCCGCAAACACAGCCTTGATAAATCCTCGTCTCTGCATAAGGGCCTCTCCTTTTCGATTATTCGACTCCTTTGGCCCCGGCCTTCGGGACCAGCTTCCATCTATGAGATTCAATAACGCGCGGGCCATCGCCTGTCGTCTGAACGATCAACGCCGACGCGCCCTCTTTCGAATCGATCAGCTTCACGCCGCGCAGAGGGCCGAGCACGCTTACGGCCGTCGCAAGACTGTCGGATGTCGTACAATCCCCGGCCACGACGGTCACGCTGCCCGATCCTTTGACGCCGTAGGCGGACTCCGGATCGACTATGTGAGAGTAGCGGATGCCGTCGATCTCGACATACTGCTCCCGGTCGCCCGACGTAGAGACTGCCCGATTGCTGAGCAATAGATGCTGAAGGGGCGGCCCGGCTGATGTTTCGAGCGGCGCGACGGCAATCGCCCATCCTCTCTTTCCCGGCGGCGGGTCGTTCACGGCTATGTCGCCGCCTGCCGCAACGAGCGCGCGGCGGATGCCGTACCGCCTGAGCACGTCGAGCGCCTGATCGGCGGCATATCCTTTTGCTATGCCGCCCAGGTCTAAGAGCATGCCTTGCTTGTCGAGCCTGACCGAGCGCGTCCTCTCGTCGAGATAGAGCTTGTCATATCCCACCAGTCTGCGCGCTCTCTCAAGCCTTTCAGCATCCGGCATCCGGCCCGTGCGGCGCGCGTGCCGCCAGAGCCGCACGACCGGCCCGATAGTTATATCGAATGCCCCGCGAGTCTCTACGGCCAGCTTCTGAGATGTTTCGAGCACTCGATAAAGGTCGTCGCTTACCTTCACCCATCTCCCGTGAGCCTCCCGCGAGACCTTCGTCAATTCGCTGGTCTCGCGGTAGTCGCTCATGATAGCATCGAGCCTCCCAATACACTCGAAGGCCGCGCGTGAGGCCCGCTTAGCCGTTTCGCCGTCCCGGCTGTAGAGGATTATGCTGAACCGCGTGCCCATGTGAGACTCAGAAAACTCGAATCGGGCGTATGAGGGCAGGGAAGCGTAGCCTGTAAGAATCGTCAGCGCCAGGCAGGTTGTGATATGGCAGGCCCTTGCTATCACCTGTGACCTCTCGAAGTAAGGCTTAGAAGGCAGGGCGCAAGCTTATCACGCCTGATCGAAAAGCACATCCGTTTTTGAGGAAAGCTCAGCCGATGCGCCTCCGATGCATGATCGTTTGCCTCTTTCTGTTGATCGCGGTCCCGGCAAAGTGCTTTATCGATTCGCCGCGCGAGACGAAGATGACGGCTTACACGGAGACCATTCCCGGCACCGGGGTCAAATTCGATATGGTCCCCGTTCCGGGTGGTAGCTTTATGATGGGCAGTCCCCCCGAAGAGCCGGGCCGCTCAGCCGATGAGGGGCCGCAGCGCCGGATCACGATCCGTCCCTTCTGGATGGGAAAGCTGGAAGTCACCTGGGATGAATACGACGCTTTCGCATTCGGCAGGGGAGTAACCAGACCGAACCAGCGAGCCGAG
This sequence comes from Blastocatellia bacterium, assembly GCA_035709445.1. Lineage (GTDB taxonomy): Bacteria > Acidobacteriota > Blastocatellia > UBA7656 > UBA7656 > DASTET01. Next base: position 5,154 of record DASTET010000528.1, read on the forward strand.
ACGCAAACGAGCAGGCAGGCCGACGCTGTGACGCGCCCGACGCCGCCTTATGCCGACGAGTCTTTCGGGTTCGGCAAAGGAGGCCAGCCCGTCATCAGCATAACCCATCACGCCGCGATGGAGTATTGCCGCTGGCTGAGCGAGAAGACGGGAAAGACCTATCGCTTGCCGACCGAAGCCGAGTGGGAATATGCCTGCCGGGCCGGGACCGGGAC
>DASTET010000529.1:0-2865 GCA_035709445.1 Blastocatellia bacterium
AGCAAGAGCTGTGGAAGATGAACCAGCTTATAGAGGAGAAGAAAAGCGAGGAAGATAAGGCATAAGAATCACCAGCCGTCAGGCGTCGGCTGGAACTATTTGAGATTCACCCGCGCGCTCCGGCGTGTGCCTTATCAGATATGGTCTTTGGCCTGAGTGCTACTGCTTTCGCCGACCCTCTCTTCTTCAACTCCCGGCAGCTAATGCTTCCTCGGCCTCCCTCTCACCCGAAATCTGTGAATAGATCAGACCGGCTGCAATTGCTCCTACAATTGGCGCAACCCAGAATAACCATAGCTGTGAGAGTGCCCATCCGCCTACAAATATAGCCGGTCCCGTGCTGCGGGCAGGGTTCACAGATGTATTCGTTACCGGGATGCTTATCAGGTGTATCAGGGTCAGAGCTAAACCTATCGCAATCGGAGCCAGACCATTAGGCGCGCGCTTGTCGGTCGAGCCGAGGATGATCATCAAAAACATAAAGGTGAAGACCACTTCTGCTATTAATGCGGCCTGTAAGCTGTAGCCTCCAGGGGAGTGGTCACCATACCCATTCGACGCAAATCCGCCGCTCAGGCTGAATCCTGCTTTACCGCTGGCAATCAGATACAACACCCCTGCGCCCGCCACTGCTCCCAGAACCTGAGCAACTATGTAGGGGAGAAGCTCTGACCAGGGGAATCGCTTCCCCACGCACAGGCCAACAGATACGGCGGGATTCAAATGACAACCCGAGACATGGCCGATAGCATAGGCCATAGTCAAGACTGTGAGGCCGAAGGCCAGAGATACTCCGAGCAGACCTATTCCGACGTCAGGGAAGGCCGCGGCCAGCACGGCGCTGCCACAGCCGCCAAGAACCAGCCAGAATGTGCCTAAGAACTCTGCTATCGTCCGTCGTAATAGTGACATGGTGATCTCCTTTCGGTGTCGAGTTGAAGGGGTGATAGTAAATAGAGTGAAAGCGAAGGGAGAAGGCGGCAATCCCGCCTCGCCTCGTGCAATCGAGAGGCGGTGAGATTCCGCTGGTTACCTGTTCAACAGAAGCAGTCATTAGCCGCATTATGGAAAAGGCCATTGTTGATTGCAATAGGGAGAAGTGGAAGGAGGGCGAAATAACCACAGAGGAATAATCGCCCCTGTGTGTCCTATGTGGTTCAAATTATCTTTCTCGACCGAGAACCTGATGATCCTCGTAGCCGTATTCGTCAGCGATGACGGGGTCTAACAGAGGAGAATATCGAATGGGCAGAATCATCGTTTTCACAAACCTGACACTCGACGCAGTGATGCAATCTCCGGGACGACCGGACGAAGACACTCGCGACTCGTTCACGCATGGCGGCTGGGCGACGCCTTTTGCTGCGATGCAACAATCCGGCGATTCCCTTGCCAATATGGGCGCCCTGCTCCTGGGGCGATGGACTTATGAAAGTTTCTATTCCTTCTTCCCAAACCAGAAGGAGAATCAGTTCACCGAGTTCCTGACGAATATCCCTAAGTATGTCGCATCGACTACGCTTGCTGAGCCGCTTCCATGGGCCAATTCCACGCTCTTAAAGGGAGACGCGATGCAGGCCGTGTCCAGATTGAAAGAGGAGAATGAGCGCGACCTCGTTGTATTTGGAAGCGGGGTGCTGGTCCAATCTTTGATGCGGCGCAATCTGGTCGATGAGTATGTGCTGCTGATCCACCCGCTGATACTGGGTTCGGGGCGCAGGCTTTTTCCTGACGGGGGAGCATTCGCCGCTCTCAAGCTCCGCGATACCAGGACGACGAACAACGGGGTCGTGATTGTAAGCTACAATCCAGCGAACGATAATAATGCCGCCTGACAAAGGCTTGCGCCAGGGCCCCGCCGCGAACTTCACATAGTTCGGTCAAGACACGTCCTTTCTGTAAACGCGCGGAGGCGGCGACGGGGTGAAGGGAGGAGCGATCATGCGATATGCAAAGATCATTCTCGGCATTCTCGGTCTGCTTGGAGTTTGCGCTCCGGGGCAAGAGGTCTCTTCACAGCCGCCTGCTCGCGGCAAACGCATAGTGATTGCCGCAAGCGTCTTGCTTGACGGCAAGGGGGGTGTGCTGCGCAACACGCGGATTGTGATTGACGGCGCAAGGATCGTCGCTCTCGACCCCGGGGCGGGCCCGGTCGATTACGACCTGCGGGGCCTGACCGTGATGCCGGGCTGGATCGATTCCCACGTCCATATTACTTCGAGCTTCGGCAGGGACGGGAGGTTTGGCGGGGAAGCTACGCCAGAAGAGAGCAGCTATCAAACTGCATCGAATGCATGGCTGACGCTGATGGGCGGTTTCACGACGGTGCAGACCATGAGCCAGGCTGTTACCCTGCGCGATTACATAGCAAAGGGGTTGCTTCCAGGCCCGCGCATCCTGACGGTTGTTCTCGACCTCACAGGGCGAGGCGAACAGACCGGGACCCCGGAAGAGATACGCGCCTATGTGCGCAAACAGAAGGAGGCGGGAGCAGACCTTATCAAGATCTACGCATCGGGCGGAATGCGCAGCGGCGCGAAGACGCTCTCACAGGAACAACTCAACGCGGCCTGCGATGAAGCGAAGAAGCAGGGGCTTCGCACGCACGTGCACGCTTACAGAGATGCCGTCGCTGCCGCAACTCTGGCCGGTTGCACGCAGGTCGAGCACGGTCTTGGCGCGACGGACGACGATCTGAGATTGATGGCCGAAAAAGGGATATACCTTGATCCGCAGGGCGGGGCCTTGCTCAAAAACTACACGCTGAACAAGGCAAGGTATGCCGGCGCTCCCTTCTTCCCAAAGACGGAAGAAGAGCTTGTGGCGTCTATTGAGAGTCTCCTGCCGATGCATCACGAATTGATT
>DASTET010000530.1:0-3694 GCA_035709445.1 Blastocatellia bacterium
TCACTACGGGCACGGCGATCCCTTCGGGCGGAGGAATATTCGGCCCTGCGCTGACACCCCTACAGCCGGGGCAGATCGCTGTGACCGGCGTCGCGCCGGACTCGCCCGGCGCTCAAGCCGGCCTCGATATAGGCGACATACTCGTGGCGATGGACGGCGACCGCATCGATCCCTCTTCGTTCGACCGGCGGCTTTCGGAAAAGAAGATCGGCTCGACCATAGAGATGACCGTGATGCGAAGAAACCGTTTGATGACGATCAGCGTTCCCGCAGGCAGCCGCGAGCGAATCGCTTACTCAATCAAAGAGAAGAACGCCCCGACAGAGTTGCAAAAGAAGATCTTTATGAGCTGGCTCGGGGAAAAACAGTTCGAGCCGTAAGCAGGCCCGCGTACCAGGACAGACAGAGCTTTGATCCATATCAGATAGGCTTACTTATCCGGCTGCACTCCGTCCGGTCCAATTCCTACCGGAGTTTTCCGGTAGAGGGCCTGACTATCGGACTGAGCCTGTCGGTGGACTTATACTTCCTGCGCTCCGTATATTCGAGCGCGTCATCGCTTATGCCATAGATCGCGGTTGCCTGCGTTTTCCCTTTGACTTTGACCTCTTCAAGCTGAACACAGGGGAAAAAGTCTTTGACGTCCTGATAAACGGACCCGCTTATTATTATCTTCTCATTGTAATTCTTGGTGAGGGCTTCAAGCCTGGAAGAGAGGTTTACCGCGTCTCCTATCACGGTGTAGTCCATCCGCTGGTCGGACCCGATATTGCCCGATATCGCCTCTCCATATCCGATGCCTATGCCGGTCTGGATCTCAAATTTGCCGTTCGCCTTGCGCTCGGCATTGAATGCCCTCAATTCCAATCGCATATCGAGGGCTGCCTGAACCGCTCGAATCGTGTCGTCTTCGTGCTGGACCGGCGCGCCAAAGACGGCCATGATGGCGTCTCCTATAAACTTGTCGAGCGTGCCTCCATGCGCGAATATGATTCGCACCATGCGTGCGAAGTAATCATTCAATAATTCGACTACCTCCTCGGCGGTGGCGGTCTCTGAGATCGTTGTAAAATCGCGTATATCGGAGAAGAGTATGGTCACCTTACGCCTCACGCCCCCGAGTTTCAGACTATGCTTGTCTTTGATCAACTGCTCGGCGACCCGCCGGTCCACATACCGCGACAGCGTCGCCATCATGCGCTGCTCCTGGGTTATGTCTTCCACAACGAGGACCTGCCCTATCGATCTTCCCTTGCTGTTTTTGAGAGGGACTATGTTGATATTGAAGCTGACACTCTCCTCATTTCCGGGCAGAATGTACTTTAGATCATACCCGGAATATTTTTCCCCCAGCGTAAGGGAGTTGGCTATGGATTGCACAAATTCCGGATTCGCCTCTGTATGCAGGGCCAGATCGAAGGGAAGTCCTATCGTCTGTTCGGCATCGATGGCGAAGATTCTTTCGGCGGCAGGATTGACTGTCGTCACCCTCCCGTCCTCGTCCAGAGTGACTACTCCGGTCGCCATGTCTCTCAGTATGCTTTCATTGTAGTTCTTGATGTCGAGGACTTCCTCAAACAGGTTCGAGTTGTCAAGCGCCACCGCCGCCTGAGCGGCGAGCGCACTGAGGAGAGCTTCATCCTCCTCCATAAAATAAGCGCCCTTCTTGTTGAGCACCTGTATGACGCCGATTATCTCTCCGGCCGAGGTTTTTACAGGCATGCAGAGAATAGTGTTGGTCCTGTAGCCGGTCATGCGGTCTACTTCCTGATTGAAGCGCGAGTCGCTGTAGGCGTCCTTTATGTTCAGCGTCTCCCCGGTCGTTGCCACATAGCCTGCTACGCCCAGGTTCATTGGAAAGCGAATCTCCTTTATGTTATCCCCCTGAGCCACGCGCGAGAAGAGTTCTCCGGTCTTCCTATCGAGCAGAAACAGCGTGCTGCGGTCTGCCTGCATGGCTATGGTGATCTTCTCCATGATTACGGGGAGAAGCCGGTCCCGCTCCAGCTCAGAAGAGAATGATCGCATTATATCGAGAAGGTATTCGCTGCGGTCGATCCTCTTACGAAGCTGCTCGGTGAGGCTTGCATTTTCAAGCGCGATTGCTACCTGAGAGCCGAGGGCATGGAGGAACTCCTCGTCCTCTGCTGTAAAGACGCCGGACTTCTTGTTGAGAACCTGGATCGCCCCCATTATGCTCCCATGCTCGTTTCTGATCGGTATGCATAGGAGTGTCCGGGTACGATAGCCGGTCCTCTTGTCCACCTCCGGATTAAAACGTGAGTCCTGATAGGCGTCCTCTATATTGAGGGTTATTCCCTTAGATACCACATAGCCTGTGATGCCGCGGCCTATCGGAAAGCGGATTTCGGAAACGGTCTCGCCCTGAGCCACCCTTGACCAGATTTCGCCGGTCCTCTCATCCAGAAGAAAGAGCGTGCTGCGGTCGGCGTCCATCGTTCCGGTAATTTCCGATATGATGATCGGAAGCAGGGCGTCACGATCAAGATGTTGAGAAAAGGCTTTCATTACCGCAAGCAATGCAGAAAGCCGTTCGGATTTCCGTTTCAGGTTTTCTAGTTCTTCAGTCATGGACCCCTCTTTACCCTGGTTTGAGCCGTACACCTGTGAACGCCGGAGAATATATCACAACATACATACTCGAAAGGAGTATCCCGGCGGAAAATCTGCTCGCCGCACGCGTCTCGCATGGCAGTGAGATTGCCACGCGGCTTCGGCCCGGTGATGCCCGCCGTTAGACGCTTCTTTATTAAGTTCTAAACGCTTTCAGGCCATTGGAGGTAGTAAATAATGAGGCGCGATTAAACAGCAGGAGCAAACTTGTGAAAAGTATCATTTCGCTGACTTTGTTCGCTTTGTTCTTCATAAATGCATCATATGCGCAGAGCAATATTGATATTGCACTCAAGCATGGCAGTAAGGAGGAAGAACAAACGAAAGTTCAATTGCAGAGAATTCTTAAAACTTACGACCTGGCCAGGTGGATATTCACCAGGGCTGTCTTAATCGACGAAAAGTCTATACCCCACAGCCATCCAGTTCTTACTCTGAGCACAAGGCATCTAAGGGATGATGAATTGCTTCTTTCGACATTTCTTCATGAACAAATTCACTGGTTCTTGGTGCAAAATCACAAGAACACGGAGGAAGCAAAAAGAGAACTACGAAGTCTGTTCCCCAGGGTACCGGTTAGCCGTCCCGAGGGCGCAAGAGATGAAGAGTCCACATACTTACATCTGATTGTTGTTTATTTGGAGTACCGAGCTGCTAGAGAGATATTGGGGGAATTGAAAGCACGACAAGTAATGGAGTTTTGGGCTACAGATCATTACACCTGGATTTATAAGACGGTGTTGGAGCGGCCTCGCGATATCGGGAATATAGTATTCAAATTTAAACTCGTTCCAGCAGGACGCGCCTGACAACGGCATGTACCGGAGCGCGCGAAGGGCGAGCGACAACTGAGAAATGAAAAGCAGCTTCATCTTCGTGATAACTATCGTGACGGCGCTGGGCTCCGGGCTCATCGCCGGCGTCTTCTTCGCTTTCAGCAGCTTCGTAATGAGGGCCCTGTGTCGGCTCCCCACACGTGAGGCAATCGCTGCCATGAAGTCGATAAACGTCGCCGTGCTCAACGCGTGGTTTCTTGGGACATTCCTCGGCACCGCGGCTG
>DASTET010000531.1:0-4611 GCA_035709445.1 Blastocatellia bacterium
ATCTGCATCTGCGTCCGGTCCGGATGCCAGAGCGTATAGCGCTCCGGGTATTTCTTGAGAGCCGCCCAGAGCTTTTTCCGCTGCTTTTCAAAAGAGGGATGCTCGTCTATGCGGATGGCGCGAAACTCTGCAAACCACCTCTTCGAGCCGCCGCAATAAGGGCAGTGATTATTCTCGTCAGGCTCGAAGAAATGGGGCCTCGTAGTCGATGCCCCGCTGAAATCGGTCTCTTCCGGCACGTGCTTCTTCAGCTCGATGTAGCTCGTTCGAAGCGGGAGCTGTAGCTGTTTTGTGAAGAGCTCGAAGGCGCATTTGAGGCAGATGATGAGCGTCGTTTCTGAGATCGCTGAAGCTGGAATCTCATCAAAACTGGGTTCAGCCTTCTTCATAAACCGGCAGTCTTAGCGTCGAATACACGATACTGATGGGGATGGTGGGAATCGAACCCACACGGGAGGTTATCCCAAAGGTTTTTGAGACCTTCGCGTCTGCCAGTTCCGCCACATCCCCGGTAGATCAGAACAAATACTCCAGCAAGAACGTGCGACCATTCTAGCCGCTCGTCTCAGAATACGTCAACTACGGCGCTAGAAGTCAGAAGTCAGAAGCCAGAAGTCAGAAGCCAGAAGTTATTATCACGCTGTTATTATACGGGTAACTAAAGAGCCGCCTTCAGGCGGCTTCCCCGCAGGGCATATCATGGCGCAGTATGCGCTTCGCGCCGCGCGGCCAGCGCTTTTAGCGCCGGTTATAAATAGGCCAAACGGCTGAGGGCGCTTCAGCGTCCTTCTCTTTGAGGCTTTAGCTCCGTGGCTAAAGCCGGATCGAGGTAAGCGCGCTCAAGCGCGCTAAGGCTAACGGGCTAATCAGCAACCAGCCCTAAAAGGGCTGGCCCATCTGCCTTCGGCAAGCCGCCTGAAGGCGGCTCTTTAGTTACCCGTATAGTAACAGCGTGATAATAACTTCTGGCTTCTGGCTCCTGGCTTCTGGCTCCTGGCTTCTTTATTCAATCAATCTACCGGAATGAATATCCCGTGCTGGTTCTCTTCGAGCCCGGCGCGGCTTCTGGGGCTGGCTACAGGATAGCGGCGAGGGTCGATATCGAAACGCTTCAGAAGCTTTGAAGCGATGGGGACTATCTCGCGCTGGTACCGGTCCGATTCCCGCTCAAGCAGCTTCATGCGCTTCCTGTTCTTATCGCGGTACCTGAAGTTCGAGAGGGTGACAACTAACAGGTAATACCCGCCCGCGCCCATGATGGCGAATATTATGAAGTCCGCGCCTGCGCCTCTTGTGAGAAGCGCCAGCACGATCACCATCAACCCGAAGAGCCCGACTATGCGCGCCATGAACCACCCGTACTTGTTGTACCAGAGCGCCTCATTCTTTATAAACGCCTCGCGCCGTTGAAAGCGGTCTTTGGCCTTCAAAAACTCGGTTGCCTCGTCGCTGCAATTCGTCGTGGCGGGCATCCTTTCGAGCAGCCTCTGCATGTCGACGGGCGATTGGACCTCGCTTATGATCAGCTCGATCAACCTCTCGACATCCTGAGGCAGACCGCGAGGCTGTCCTCTTTTCGTTACCCTGGGCTTGGAACTGGGCATCAAGAACTTCTCGCCTGCTTATCTGCGGTTGCCTAGCACCTTCGAAAAAGTAAATGAGACGAGCGCGAGGATCAAAAGCCATGCGAGGGCCATAAAGATCCACCCGCCCCAAGTCATCTGCGGCTGCTGAGTCGGCTGCTGGAGCAGCACGAGCGCCAATATCATCATCATACCTCCGCTCCTTCCGGCCCCCGTCGCCCCCGCCTGCGCCAGGCTATGCCAACCAGGACTATAAAGATTACGTAGAGCAGGAGCATCTCAATTCTCGCCCCCCAGTGATAGATTGCGTTATGGGCTTCGGGGCTGTCGACGAGCTGTCGCCCGGCAAGCCCGAACTCATACATAAGACGCTCGCCCGCCGTGGCTGTCTCCTTGCTCCAGCCGGGAAGGTCCTGCCATTGCATAAAGCGTATTCGGGGGAGCATGTCGTCTATGACCCCTTTTATAAGGATCACTATCAGCAGGGCAGGGACGACGAACTTCATAACGGGATAGAATATCGCCGGGAGTCGTATCTGCTCGCCCTTTCGTATCTCTTCCCACGCGCGCTTGCCGCCAAAGACCCAGAAGAAGAGTATCGACTCTATAAGCGAGAAGACCAGCAACAAAAGCGCCCCCGCCCAGAAATCGAATTCGTCGAGGAAGCCGTATTGAAGCCAGAGGATGATAGGCACTGCCCCTAACAACATGATCATTCCGACCACCAGCGCGGCCTTCTGGCGCGTAAGCCTCAGCTCGTCCTGTAGAAAGGCCATCGATGGTTGCGCCAGCGCAAGAGATGAGGTTATTCCGGCGAAAAACAGCAGCGTGAAGAATAGTCCCCCGAAAAGGAATCCTGCCGGGATGCCTGAGAAGACTGCGGGCATCGTCTGGAACCCGAGGTTGAAGGTCCCGGCGTTTGCAATAGCCGTCGCCGCTCCCGGCCCGAAGAAGGCCGCCGCCGCAGGTATCGCTATCGAGCCGCCAAGTATAACCTCGCAGAACTCATTCATCGAAGAGGTGGCAAGCCCCGTCAGCACTATATCGTCGCTCTCTTTCAGGTAGCTTGCATATGTCTCTATCGAACCTGTGCCGAGCGAGAGCGTGAAGAATATCTGACCGGCGGCGGCAAGCCAGACGGCCCCGTCCGTAATTCTCGAAAAGTCAGGGTTCCACACGAATGCAACGCCGCCCATCGCGCCCGGCAGCGTCAGCACCCTTATCCCGACGACGATTGCAAAGAGTATCAATAGCGGCATGGCTATCTTTGCCATCCGCTCGATCCCGCCCGCCACGCCTCGCGAGATCACGAATACGTTTGCAAAGAGCGTGATCCCGAAAAACAGGACGCTCATGAGAGTGCCTGAGTAAGGATAAGGATTATTCGTCCCCTGATAGCTGGCGAGGTGATCGCCCATCGTGCGGAACGCTTCGTCGGGCGTCTGACCGGCGATGCTCGGGATTTGATTCGTAAACGACATGAAGGCGTATCCGAGCGTCCAGGATTCGATGTAGGTGTAGTAGATGACGAAAGCGAGCGGGATGAAGACGCCGAGCGCGCCGAGGTACTTGGCGAGAGGGTTGTTCCAAAGCTTCTCAAACATCCCTGGCGATGTCGAATATCCGTACTTGCCGCCGTAGCGACCGATCCCCCATTCGATCCACATCAGAGGGATACCGAGCAGAATCAAGGATATGAAATACGGGATCATGAAGGTACCGCCGCCGTTTTTGGCCGCCAGCGCCGGGAACCTCAGAAAGTTGCCCAGCCCCACGGCATTTCCGGCCATCGCAAGCACGAGCCCGATTTGTGAGCCCCAGCTCTCTCGTGTGTCAGGGGGCGTGTTTGTGTCTATCGCCATAAACCGGTATCTCCTCTCAGTATGGTGAGCGTTGGTCCTTCCAGTACCTCTTGTATTCTCTCTTCGACGCCTTTTCTCGGTCTCAGCTTCGAACCGTCACAACCGGGCAGGGCGCATGGCGTATGACGCGATCGGTCGTCGTCCCAAGGATGTCGTCTTCCAGCGCATTATGCCCGCGTGTCGACATGGCTATAAGGTCTATGCCCTCCGCATCGGCGAAACGGACAATCTCGGTCTCGGCGCGGCCTTCGGCAACGTGATAGGCGGAGACTGCGCCGGCCACTCCGCTTGCCGTGACGGACTCACGTAGCAGTGCTTCGACCCTCTCTCTAAAGTCGGCGTCGTCGCGGCTGATCCCTATGCTGCTGTAGTAATCCGTGCTCTCATCGTCGATGACGTGGAGCACATGCAGCTCGATGTTGAACTTCTGCGCAAAGGTGATGGCGAGCGGCAGCGCGCGGGCTGCGGAGTCTGAAAAATCGGTGGTGAAGAGCGCCTTGTCCAGCCGACCCGTGTAGGTCTCCGGAGGCTCGTCCGGCTCAACCTTGACTATAAAAACCGGGATCTGCGAAAAACGGGCGACCTCTTCGGCGACGCTGCCGCCCAGGAAGAACTGCGATAGCGCGCTCCTGCCGTGCGTGGCCATTACTATCAGGTCGCAATCCTTCGCGCGCGAGACGTCGAGAATGTCTTTGTACGGCGCATGACCGCGAATGATCACGCGCTCGGACTCGATAGCGCCATCATATTGATCTATGGCCGGGAAGGTGTGCCGAGGATTTGCAGGGTCCTCCTCTTCTAGCTCGGCGACGTGCAACAATATGATCCTCGCGCCAAACGCTTTGGCAAGCGTCGCGGCATAGGGAAAGGCTTTATTCGAATAGTCGGAAAAATCCGTCGGGAAAAGTATGGTCTTTATCTCTACCATAGTGCTCCTATCCTTTCCTGTCTCTGCTTGAGGGTAAGCTATAGTAATTATTCACCTGAGAACAAGTCAACATTGGTCAAACCTCCGACGCTCGCTCAGCCTGCGGTTTGCGGCTGATGGAGTAAGACGAGCAGAAGGTAAACGACGATCACTATCGCGGTTAAAGCAGCAAGGCCCAGGCTCAGACCGGTCGAGCCCGTCGCGTCGCCTCCGGCCCGCCGGGCGTTGATCGCCCGTT
>DASTET010000532.1:0-2201 GCA_035709445.1 Blastocatellia bacterium
AGCAAGCTTTCACAATCAAGAGGAAGCAGAAGAAAGCATAAAGGAAGACACTGCCGCCCTGGCCAGGTACCAGGACATCCTTATGGCGCACGAAACATACGGAGTCCTTCTCCTCTTTCAGGCGATGGATGGCGCGGGGAAAGACAGCGCGATAAAGCATGTCCTGTCGGGACTCGACCCGCAAGGCTGCGAGGTCAAGATGTTCAAGAAGCCTACCGAAAAAGAGATCAGGCACGATTACCTCTGGCGCAGCATGAACGCGGTTCCTGCGCGCGGGCAGATAGGGATCTTCAACCGCTCATACTATGAACACGTCATAGCTGACCGAATCCATCCTGAGAAGTTAGATCAGCAGGGGCTGGCGAAAGAGCTTAGGAACAAGAGAATCTGGAAGAAGAGGTATGAGCACATAAACAATCTCGAACAGTACCTTCATGATGAAGGGATAATAGTCCTGAAGTTCTTTCTACACATGTCGAAGGATAAGCAGGTCGAGAGACTGCTGGAACGCATCAGTCTGCCCGAAAAGAAGTGGAAGTTCTCAACGAGCGATCTCGAAGAGCGGGAGCTTTGGGACGAGTATATGAAAGCATACGAAGAGGTCTTCAGCAATACGAGCACGAAAGACTCGCCCTGGCACATCATACCCGATGATAACAGGTGGTTTGCTCGGGCTGCTGTAGCCTCCATCGTCGTTGAAAGGCTGAAGTCCCTGCATTCGAGGTATCCGGCGATGAACGAAGACCAGAGCCGGGAGCTCAAAAGGGCCAGAAGAAAGCTTGAGCAAGAGATGAGACAGATGGAGGAGTAACTGGCCGGTCAGCTCTTGGATGAGACTGAGGGTTTAACCGCAGAGGAATAATTCAATCCTCTGCGTCCATTGCGGTTACTCTGACTTTAATTGTCAAGCACTATCCTTTCTAAACGTGGACTGAGTCGCCCTGCTCAATTCCGATTCAGATCATACTGCACCCTCGCCGGGCTGCCCCTCCGTATATATAGAAGCAGGGCAGAGCAACCATTGAATATGCAAAGGGACGTTATGCGCCGATTGCTGAAGAAAACTACTCTTTTCTTTCAACCGCTGTCAAAACTGGCAGGCGTGTTTCTGGCAATCGCGCTTGGGATAGGTGCGCACGCGGCTGCTCTTGAAGCATTTTATTTTTCGCCGGTTCTGTCGTTCTCTTCATATCTGGAAGGCTTCGAGCCAGCCATAGAAGAGACCTGCACATCGGAATATGCGATTCTGGCCGAGGCTGAGCGAAACCTTCCTTTCGACTCTGGAGCGAGCACCAGTTCAGATCGTCAGTCAGATGGCGTAAGAGACCTGGTCAGGTTCCTCAGCCATCGGCCAGTTATCATCGATTCACCCGGCGGTCTGCTCTGTCTGATGTTTCGGCAGTGATGGTCTTCACCTGCCGCCAGAAGGGCGCAGCGCCGTCTCATCGTAGTCGCATATAAGTCGCTCGGGGTCCTGCGACTCAAGGGCGTCCCGGTTCAGCCATATCCTGATCCGCCCCTCTTCGGCAACGCAGACGATCTGATCGTAATAGACGTAATTGCCTGTGAGCTGTCCGTATTCGTTGAATATATAGCTCGGAATGAGATGTCGAATCGTTTCAAAATCTATGACCACGCGTTATCCCTTTCTATTAAATCAGCTCTTCTCAGCCATCTCTATCGCCTGTAGCATCGCGCGGGCCTTATTGACCGTCTCGAAGTACTCCGACTCCGGGACAGAATCGGCAACGATTCCGGCCCCGGCCTGAATATAAGCGCGACCCTTTTTTGCGACTATCGTGCGTATGGCGATGCACGAATCGAGGTTCCCTGAATAATCCAGATACATGACGGCCCCGGCATAGACGCCGCGCCTTGTGGGCTCAAGCTCGTCGATGATCTCCATAGCCCTCACCTTCGGAGCGCCCGTCACGGTCCCCGCAGGAAAACAGGCGGCGAGCGCATCGAACCGGTCCGTGCCCTGTCTGAGCCTAGCTTTGATTCCTGATACGAGGTGCATGACGTGCGAGTACCGCTCGACCACCATCAGGTCGGTGACCTCTACCGAGCCGTAATCGGCCACCCGGCCAAGATCGTTGCGCCCGAGATCTACGAGCATAACGTGCTCGGCTATCTCTTTCTCGTCGGCGCGTAACTCTTCGCCAAGCAGCAAGTCCTCAGTGTCGGTATCGCCGCGCCTG
>DASTET010000533.1:0-2120 GCA_035709445.1 Blastocatellia bacterium
GCCTGAAAAAGCTCCTATCTGTTCGAGCTTGCCGCCCTCGGCCACCGCGAGAATCGGGAAAAGGAATATGATGATGAAAATCCTAAGAACTTTTGACGATTTTACCATCCCCATTTATCGAACCTCATTACATCGGGACAGAATACTCAACCGCAGAGGACGCCGAAGGAACGCGGAGGAAGAATATACCTCTGCGCACCTTCGGCGTCCTCTGCGACAAGTAGTTGCGATACTCAGCGCGCAAAGCTCCCGACAAAGGCGCTGCGTTTGCCGTGCACGGTCCAGGAGACTCCGAGGCCCGGCCCCGTATATCTGTCAAGCTCCGCGACGGCGGGCATCGCATGGTCCGTCTCGGCGAGCGGCGAATAGAAGGTCTCTTCATTGCCGCAGAGATGGTCCTTCTCGCCTATCGAGCGGGTCTCTATCCCTGCAAGGTCTCCGGCCATCACCCTGGCTTTGCTATAGTGGCCTTCCGCGTGGCTTATATCCATCGTGATCGGCGCGCGCTCTACGCGAACAACATTGCGTAACAGCTCGCCGCCCATCTCCCTGGCAAAGCTCGCGAGCGCCTTTTGCTGCTCGGCGGTTGCCTTTTCATCGACAATCAGTACTGCTTTAGCAGGGTACGGATTGCCATAGGGATCGCCTAGCGTCGCATTGGCCTTGACCACGCCGAGGATGGAGAGACCATCGAGCGAGACCCCCTCCCAGGCGCCCTTCTTCACGCGCCAGGCAAGTATTGCCTGATCGCCTACGAGCCCCATCTCTCCATTTGCAACGCACGGCCCTGTATAGACGTCGGCGCTGCGAGTCTCCATGTAATCGCCTGAAATCTGCTGCGCGCGGCCTGTCGCCGAAAGCGCAAGGACGCTCAGACCTATCGCTGCGATCATCGAGATTTTTCGCATAGTTTTATCTCCCACAACAATAATAGTCTAGCGAGTCTGGCGCGTCTAGCGCGTCTGGCGCGTCGCGTTAAAGACAGACATCGCATAAATGAGCTATTGCAAAGTAGTCAGCATCGTCAGGAGCAGGACGCGCTAGACGCGCCAGACTCGCTAGACTCTTCCTGTCCCATAGCACGCGCGATAGGATGATGAGCACTCGCCCGGTTCCGCCAGCTTGCCGTCCGGTCCTATACAGGTCTGTGTATAGACGCACCAGTAGAGACCGTCGTTCGAAGGAGGGACGGTCGGGTCATGCTCGGTTTGAAAGAACTGGCCCTTCCAGCGAAGACACGGGCACAGGTCGGGATGGTTTGTGTCAAAGCGTTCAGCCTCGGTCCTCATCGTCGTCCTCCTTTCGCAGCTTCGAGGATTGCCCTCTTAACGGCGACGCGCGCAAGCTGTATCTTGTAGCCGTTCCGGCTCAGGCTCTTAGCCCCGCTCACTGCGGCGGCGCCTGCCTGTTGGGCAACCTCTTCGGTGATCGCCTTGCCTGCGAGCGCCTCTTCGGCTGCCGTTGCGCGCCAGGGGACCGGGGCGACGTGCCCGAGGACGACGCGAGCAGACTTCACCTGGTTGCCTGACATGGTAAGCACAACGGAAGCAGCGGAAAGAGGCCAGTCGAGCGATTCCTTTTGCCGGACCTCGTATGTCGCGCTTCGGGCCATCCCCGTCGGCGGCACCACTATCTCGGTTATGATCTCGTTGGGTTGTAGATCATATTCTCGCTCTCCTTCGGTTTGAGGAGTCCGGTAAAACTTCTCCAGCGCGATCTCGCGCGCGCCCTTCGGACCGAAAATCTTGATCGTTGCGCCGTACGCGATCAGCGCCGGAGCGAGGCTCGAAGGGTTGACGAAGTAGGCGGGCCCGGCATTGCCGAGAATCGCGTGATAGCGGTTATCTCCATTCGGCACGAGCGCCTCGCCGCTCTCATCTTTTGCAAGCAGCCCGAAGCCGGCGCGATAATACCAGCACCGTGGCCGCTGGGCCAGGTCGCCGCCCGCCGTCCCCATGCTGCGTATCTGCGGGCTGGTGATCCCTTCAGCCGCCTTTGCGATTGCAGGGTAGGCGCGGCCAAGCGCGGCGTGATCGACTATCTCCTGCATCGTCACAAGCGAGCCGATGCGAAGGCCAAGCCTCGGGCTCAGCCTTATCCCGCGCAGCTCCTGTATCTCC
>DASTET010000534.1:0-2862 GCA_035709445.1 Blastocatellia bacterium
ATGGCGAAGGTGATATCCCCGGTCCCGCAGGCGAGGTCGAGCGCCGACTCGTCACCCTTCAGCGCGAGCATACGGACGAGCCTGCGCTTCCACCCGCTGTCCATCCCGTACGATAGCACCACCGTTATGAGGTCGTATCGCGGGGCGATGGTCTCAAACAGCCGGTTGACGTAAACCTGTTTCTTCTCTTTCGAAGAGACGTATTCTCTCAGGTTGAGCTTCATACGCTTAGATTCGGTAGCCGCCCGATATATTGAAAGTCTCGCCTGTGATATTGCGGCCCTCTTCGCCTGCCAGAAAGAGGGCCATCGCCGCGATGTCAGACTCTTCGACCATGCGATGGAGCGCGATAGGGCTTATATAGTCCTGCTGGACCTCTTCAAACGAGCGGCCCATCTGCGCGGCGCGGCGGCGAATGACCTCGTCTATTCGCGGGCCTTCGACGGGGCCGGGCGCTATCGCGTTTACGGTGATGTCGTACTGTCCCACTTCCCCGGCGAGCGTCCTTGTGAGCCCTATCATTCCCCACTTCGAGACGGCGTAGGGGCTGCGCAGGGGGTAGCCGATCAGCCCGGCTATCGAAGTTATATTGATGATGCGACCGCTGCGCCGCTCGATCATCGAGGGCAGCGCGTATCGGGCACACAGGAACGCGCCGGTAAGATTCACGGCTATTACACGGTCCCAATCCTCCCTGTTTACCTGCGTCACCGGCGCGGTCGGGCCAATGATTCCGGCGTTGTTGACGAGAATATCTATATGGCCGAATTCGTTTAAGGCTGCCGATACCATCTGCTCGACGCTCGTATCATCTGCGACATCGGTGCGTACGGCTATGGCGCGGCCTCCGCGCTCGCGTATCTCACGAGCCACCTGTTCTATCATTTCCTGAGTCGACCCGGCTGCCACTACCGCCGCGCCCTCTTTGCTGAATTGCAGCGATATCTCCCGGCCTATGCCGCGCCCCCCCCCGGTCACGATTGCCACTCTGCCTTCAAGCTTCATCCCTTCCTCCTTTAATAGTCTGGCGAGTCTAGCGAGTCTAGCGAGTCTAGCGAGTCGCTTTCAAGCCAGACCTCGCATAAATCGGGGCGATTCGGAATCATCAGCGCCGTGGGGGGCAGGACTCGCCAGACTCTCGACTCGCTAGACTCGCCAGACTCTTATGGTGACATTATTTGTCAATCGCATACTCCTTATTCGACAGTTTATGTGAGGGCCGGTCTTGAAGAAGGGAGGAACTTTTTATCATCAGGGGAGAAACCCTTGCAACTCTGTCAGGCAGACGCGTCTGAGCCTGTAGGGTTCTGACTGATAATCTATGATTTGTATAATTTTGTCACCAACCCTGCCGCCGAAGTGCGTTGTGATATGTCATCAGGAAACTACCGGGTCGATATCGGCATCAAATTTGCGAAACGTTGCTGCCATCAACCCCGATTGGGGAGATGGCAGATATATTGGCAAGCAGACCAGGGGTAGCGAGAGGCGGCCTGGGAGGAAGCAGAGACAGGAGTGAGAGCATTATGACAGCCAGAAGGTTAGTGACATTGAATCCGCAAGAGAAGAGCCCTCGCGCGCAGGAATTCGAGAGCGGGCTGCGCGCCCGCGTAATCGGCCAGGACCGAGCTGTTCGCAGCATCTCAGCCCTGTACCAGGTCTTTCAGGCGGGTATGACCAGCCCTTCGCGTCCGCTGGGCTCTATGCTCTTTCTTGGGCCTACCGGGTCCGGGAAGACCCGCGTGGTCGAAGCCACAGCCGAGATACTCTTCGGTGATCCGAACGCCGTCATCAAGATAGACTGCGCCGAGTTCCAGCACTCGCACGAGATCGCAAAACTGATCGGCTCGCCTCCCGGCTATCTCGGCCACCGCGAAACGCCGCCCCTGCTCACGCAGGAGAACCTCGACCGCTATCACACCGAGCGCGACCCGTTCACGCTCGTGCTGTTTGACGAGATCGAAAAGGCCAGCGACTCGCTCTGGCAACTGCTTCTCGGGGTCCTGGACAAGGCGACGCTCACGCTCGGCGACAATCGCAAGGTCGATTTCTCGCAGACGATGATCTTTATGACTTCGAACCTCGGCGCGAAAGAGATGAGCGAGCTTATCACCGGGTCGATAGGGTTTGCTCCGGCGCGCGCGCTCAACGTCGTCGAGACAGACCTCGATCAGAAGATATACAGGACGGCGCAGGAGGCGGCCCGCAAGAAGTTCTCGCCCGAGTTCATGAACCGTATAGACAAGGTCGTGGTCTTCCGCAGCCTGAAGCATAACGAGCTTCGACAGATTCTCCACCTGGAGCTGGTCGCCGTCCAGCGGCGCATCGATGAAGGATCGGGCGAGCGATTCTCGTTCGTCGTCACCGACGCAGCTAAAGAGTTCCTGCTCAGCGAAGGAGTAGACTATAAGTACGGCGCGCGCCATCTAAAACGGGCGGTCGAGCGGTTCGTCGTCAACCCGATCGCAAATCTGGCGGCGACACGGCAGGTGAGGCTTGGCGATCTGCTGGTTATAGACTTCGACCAGCAGACAGAAAAGCTCTCTTTCTTCCTCGACGAAGCTGAAGAGGCAAGGGCCGCGGCAGCGCTCGAAGCTATGCCCGTTGTGCAGGCGGGCGACCGCCGCTCGATCGCAGCTTGATCAGAAGTGGCAGGCGCGTGCTTTTTGAGGGCCGGGGGCGAAGTCGCATCCGGCCCTTTCGCTTCTGCGCGGAAGACCTCATTTCGCCTTGGCCCGAAGCTGCTTGATTATGTTCCTGATCGATTCGGCGTCGCGGGCATCCGGGGTCTCCTTCAAGAACAGCTCCAGCTCGTCCGCCGCTTCTTTATACCGCTTGCTGTTGCTGTACATCTGGGCAAGA
>DASTET010000535.1:0-7483 GCA_035709445.1 Blastocatellia bacterium
GAATTCACTATAAAGGCTACGTTGTAGCCAAAATGCGCCGCCGTCAACCCGCCCAGAGCCGCGCCCACGCTGAATTGTAGAAAGCGCGTCGACAGCATCATCACGTTTGCCGTCAGCATCTCGCGAGGGCCAACCAGATTCGGGATGGCTGCGTTCTTGGCCGCTTCAAAGAAGGTTGTGAGCGAGCTTTCAAGCGCCGCGCACACGAATACCAGCCAGAGGGCCTCAAAATAGCCGGCTGCCAGGTAGACGAGCGCCACTGCTGCGCGCAGCAGATCGGACACAATCAGTATCTGCTTTCGCGAGTAGCGGTCGACGAGCACGCCTGCAAACGGGGCTACCAGCAAGAAAGGCAGCATTCGCGACACCAGCAGACCCGTCGTCGCCAGCGGCGAGCCAGAAAACATCCGCACGAGTCCAAGCTCGGCAATAAAGGAAAACCATGTCCCCAGCTCGCTCACAAGCTGGCCCGTCCAGAGCCTGCGAAAATCCTTATTCCCTCTGAGCAACTCGCTGTAGGTTGCCGAATACATATTGATCTCCTGAGCTTCACACGGCTGCAAAAACCGAAAGCCGCCAGCATCAATCTGAAGCCGGCGGCTTTAGCGGTTGATGCTTTTGATAAATCTTCAGGGCGCTTTAACCCAGGTCTGGCGGACCTGGACAAACGGCGTGACGCCACGGCGACAGGGAGCGGCGCCTGAGCGGTCCGCTTGCGCTCCGATCGAAGCGTGTAACTCTCGTATTGTTGCCGTAGCGGTTATCATATAGGTTGACTCCGCAGTAATGACGTAGAAGACTACGCGAAGGGGCGGCTTGCCGTTCCAGGAAATTTTTGGAAGTATCGGGTTTTTAGCGGACGGCCCCCTATAGATGAAAGCCGATGAAAGCCTCGCTGCCATCAATCGAAACACGCTTATATGGCGAACTTTATGCCGCTTGACAACAAATGACTCATTTCGTATTCTTTCTGTTCGTCTTCTTTACGAAAATATTGGAGATTCGTATCATGCAGACATTCGTGCCAAGTGGCAAAAACCTTGAGCAGGACCGCAAGTGGTTCATTATCGATGCGAGCGGCAAGACCGTGGGCCGACTCGCAACGGAAGCCGCTCGCATCCTGATGGGAAAGAACAAGCCCACCTATACGCCCTTTCTCGATATGGGCGATCACGTCATCATCGTCAACGCTGAAAAGGTGGTCTTCACCGGGAACAAGTGGCAGGATAAGGTCTATTATCGTCACACCGGATATCCGGGCGGGCTGAAAGGGATCACTGCTCAAAAGCAGCGCGACCGTCACCCGGAGCGCATATTGGAATCGGCTATTCGCGGCATGCTGCCAAAGACCAAGCTTGGAAATAAGATGGTCAAGAAGCTCAAGGTTTATGCCGGAGCGGACCATCCGCACCGCGCGCAGCAGCCAGAGCCGCTCGAGCTGTAATCGAAGCTTTTTAAGGAGAAGCTATAGTGCCAGAGACTATACAAAACTACGGGACGGGCCGCCGCAAGAGCGCAACGGCGCGAGTATTCATCAAGCCCGGCAGCGGAGAGATCGTCGTCAACAAGCGCAAATTCGAAGACTATTTCAGGAACGAAACGCATCGAATGGTTATTCGTCAGCCGCTTCACTTGACCGATTCAGTCGGCAAGATCGATATCCTCGTCAACGTCGACGGGGGCGGGATTGCCGGTCAGGCCGGTGCGGTCCGCCACGGGATCACGAGGGCTTTGATTGAGCTCAACCCGGAATTCCGGGCGCGGCTGAAGAAGGCCGGTTTCGTTACGCGCGACCCGAGGGCCAAAGAGCGTAAGAAGTACGGCCAGAAGGGCGCGCGCAAGCGGTTCCAGTTCTCGAAACGATAGTGCAGTGATCGGCGGTCAGCATCCAGTGGTCGGTTATGAATCAAAAGACTGACCCCTGACGCCCGACCCCCGATCCCTGATTCCATTGCCGGCCCTCGCAATTGGTTGTTCCGACAGAGCAATAGGAATGCGGACCGGCGAGTACATAAACCAGTTCAACCTCAGGAGGACCGATTGGCTACAGTAACGATGAAGGAGCTGCTTGAGGCTGGCGTCCACTTCGGACATCAGGTCAGGCGGTGGAACCCGAAGATGAAAGAGTACATCTTCGGCGAGCGTAACGGAATTTACATCATTGACCTTCAGAAGACCCAGCGACTCTTCAAAGAAGCGGTCAAATTTGTAACTCAGCAGGCGATTGAAGGCAAGACCTTCCTTTTCGTGGGCACGAAGCGCCAGGCGCAGGATGCGGTCGAAGAAGAGGCGAAGCGCTGCAACCAGTTTTATGTGAACCAGCGATGGCTCGGCGGGCTGCTCACGAATTTTCAGACCGTTCAGAAATCGATTCAGCGGATGAAGGACATCGAGTCTATGCGAACCGACGGTCGCTTCGATGCCCTGACAAAGAAAGAGAGATTGCAGCTTGAGCGGGAGCATGCCGCGCTTGAGAAGAACCTGGCCGGGATACGCGACATGCGCGGCCTGCCCGATGTGATCTTTATAATCGATTCCAACAAAGAGGAGATTGCAGTCCGCGAAGCAAACAAGCTCGGTATCCCGACCGTCGCCATAGTCGACACCAACTGCAATCCCGACGGGATAGATTACATCGTGCCGGGCAACGACGACGCGCTTCGCGCGGTCCGGTTGTTTGCGTCGAAGATGGCCGATGCCATTGTCGAAGGCCAGCAGATGCTCAAGGAAGGCGCGGCAGATGTGGGCGAGGCGACCGAAACGATGGAGACGGCAATGAGTCAGGCCGCGCCTGCTGAAGCGCCGCGCGGCGAACGTCGCGACAGAGGTCGCGGGCGCGGAGACCGCCGGGGCGGAAGGCGCACGACCTATGTGCCGCCTGGCGCTCCTCCCATACCGGAGCCTGCGCACATCGCCCCGCCTGAGACCGGCGCCGCTGCTCCTTCAGGTGCGGCTGCGGCAGCCGAGATAACTCAGCCCGATGTGCAGATGTCTCAGCCGGGTCATCGCGGACATCACGAATCGGACGGCGAACAGGAGAGCGTGCCGGCCGAGACCGTTCCGAGCGAGACGCACGTGGCGGGCGCGTTTGGCCGCGAGCCTTCAGATGAGTCTGCCGACAGAGAGCCGGGCGCCCAGCATCCGGTCGATAAGGCCGTCGAGAAGGGAAATGTGTCGGAGTGATCATCAGGGATGGGAGATGACATAAGGGGTTCATTTTTCGCCTTCATCTCCAGTCCTCTATTTCCGCGCGGCTCAGACTTCGCAATTGAGCCGCGCGTACTTATATCCATACCGATAGGGAGAAGCAGTTATAATGGCAAACCAGGTGACACCAGCCGCTATTAAGGCGCTCAGGGAGAAGACCGGCGCGGGCATGATGGAATGCAAAGCAGCCCTGACTGAAGCAGAGGGCAGCGAAGAGAAGGCCATCGAGATACTTCGCAAGCGGGGCCTTGCGACCGCAACGAAGAAATCGGGTCGCGTGGCCGCCGAGGGGATGGTCGACTCCTATATTCACGCAGGCGGTAAGATCGGCGTGTTGATCGAGATCAACTGCGAGACGGACTTCGTCGCGCGCGGCGAGGATTTTCGCTCGTTCGTCCACGACCTTGCGATGCACGTTACGGCCGCCGAGCCGCGCTTTATCAGCAAGGATGACGTGCCCGCCGAGGTGCTCGACAAAGAGCGCGAGATTGCTTTAGAGCAGGCCCGCTCCGATCCCAAGAATGCCAACAAGCCGCAGCAGGTGCTCGATAAGATAGTCGAAGGGCGGCTCACCAAGTTTTATCAGGAAGCCTGCCTGATGGAACAGCCGTTTATCAAAGACCAGAACATCACCGTCGGCGACCTCGTGCGGCAGATGATCTCCAAGACCGGAGAGAACATAAAAGTCCGGCGGTTCACCCGCTTCAAGATGGGTGAGGGGCTCGATAAGCGAGTCTCGGACCTCGGCGCAGAAGTCCGGGAATTACTCGGCGGCAATGAGTAAAAGAAAGCCTCTCGTGAGAGAGGCTTTTTTATGAGCAATCGCAGACAAAGCTGCCCTGGCTCGAATCTGAATGTAAGATTATGGATGAGAAACCTAAGCCAATATACAAGCGAGTGCTCCTGAAGCTTTCGGGCGAAGCCCTGATGGGCGAGCAGGGGTTCGGGATAGACCCCGCGACCATTACCGGAATAGCGCAGGAGATAAAGGACGTTCATCAACTGGGCGTAGAGATAGCGATAGTCGTAGGAGGCGGGAACATATTCCGGGGGGTCGCGCTCTCGGCGCGCGGCATGGACCGGGCTTCCGCCGATTACATGGGGATGCTCGCGACCACGATTAATGCGCTCGCCTTGCAGGACGCGCTCGAAAAGCAGGGCGTATTTACAAGGGTGATGACGGCTATCGAGATGCACGAAGTGGCCGAGCCCTTCATCCGTCGCCGCGCCATCCGCCACGTCGAAAAGGGGCGCGTCGTCATCTTTGCCGCCGGGACCGGCAACCCCTACTTCACAACCGATTCGGCGGCCGCGCTGCGGGCCCTTGAGATAAAGGCGGACGCCATACTAAAGGCGACCAAGGTCGAAGGAATCTACACGGCAGACCCTAAGACGGATAAGACGGCCACCATGTTCGACCGCATAACCTATCTCGATGTGATCCAGCGCGACCTGAAAGTTATGGACACTTCAGCCATCAGCCTGTGCCGCGAGCGGGGCGTTCCGATCCACGTCTTCAATCTGAACAGGACCGGCAACATCGCCCGGGTGGTCTGCGGCGAGAAGGTCGGCACCGTTGTCTGTCCCGATGAGCCGGCCAAGGCTGAAGAGACCAGGGGGCAACAATCCGGCGCGGATTGATCGAACTGATTAGAATCGAGTTTTCATTTCAAAGACCGTGTGCAACCTAGTACTCGAAGGGTGGAGGATTTCTGATGGAGATCAAAGATGTGATTAACGACGCGCGCAAGCGAATGGGCAGCGCGGTCGAGGATGCGCGCAAGAAGCTTACAGCCGTTCGAACCGGACGCGCCTCGGTCAGCTTGCTCGATAATGTGACGGTCGAATACTACGGCACGCAGATGCCTTTGAATCAGGTGGCCACGATCCATGCCCCCGAACCGACTATGCTCACCGTGCAGCCGTTCGACCCCACTCAGCTCGGTAACATAGAGAAAGCGATACGCTCTTCTGATCTCGGACTCAATCCCTCAAACGACGGCAAGCTCATACGTGTGCCGATCCCGCCGCTCACCGAAGAGCGCCGCAAGCAGATGGTCAAGGTCGTTCACGAAGTGGCCGAAGAACATCGCACCGCCGTCCGCAACGTCCGCCGCGATGCGAACGATCACCTCAAGAAGATGCTCAAGGAGAAGCAGATTTCGGAAGACGCCGAAAAAGACGGCCTCGATCAGGTGCAGAAACTCACCGATCAGCATATCACCAGGATCAACGAACTCTCCGAACATAAGGAAAAAGAAGTGATGACCGTGTGAGAAAGTGAAAAGTGAAAAGTTTTGGTTGGTAACGACCGTGCCGGTGAGATTGGGTTGAGCTATAAGGTGCGGCAGGCTATCAATCAGGATACCGACAATGAGCCACTTTTCACTTCCGTATGGTGATTTTTCTTTCGGAGTCAGAAAGGTATTCCATATGGACCTCGGTCGCGCCTTCGGGCGCGTACCCCAATCGCTCGGCCCATTCGACCACAACGACGGCGCTCGCCTCTTCGAATATCTCTTCAAGGCCGAGGCTCCGGCATGCTCCAGCATCGAGCCGGTAGAGGTCGATGTGATATAAACGCAGCCTTCCTTCAAAGATATTGATGAGAGTAAATGATGGGCTGGTTACGTCTGCGGGGTCGATTCCAAGTCCCGCTGCCAGGCCCTTCGTAAAGAGTGTCTTGCCAGCGCCGAGGTCCCCGCTCAGCAGGAATGTTGCCTTCCCGGTAAGGCTCTCGCCGATTCTTTGTCCCAGATCGAATGTTTCATCCGGCGAGCGTGTGATGAATTCGCCTGTTAGAAGAGCCGTCGAGCCTGTATTCATCTGATCAGATGCTCCTGGTCTTTGCCCGCTTCTATGTACGCATCGCCGAGGTGGGCCGAAATATCGGAAGCTATCATGGCGCGAGTTCCTATCTTAGACGCCGCAATATCGCCAGCCAGTCCGTGCAGGTAGACGGCCGCTACGGTCGCGCCGAGCGGGTCATCGGGTTTCTGCGCAATGAGCGCGGCGATGACACCCGTCAGCACATCGCCCGCGCCTCCCGTCGCCATCCCGGAATTGCCCGTAGGGTTGACGAAGACTTCTCCGTCGGGCGACGCGATCAATGTACGGCTGCCTTTCAGCACGACGATAGCTGCGTGTGCGGTCGCAAACTCGCGCGCTACATCGATGCGGTCGCGTACGACGTCGTCGGCGGATTTGCCGACCATACGCGCCATCTCGCCCGGATGCGGGGTTAAAACGAGAGGGAGTTCTGTTGCGCCTCGCAGGTTCTCGGCCCAGGGCGAGAGCGCATTCAACCCGTCTGCATCGATGACCATCGGACGCTCTCGATTGATCGCCAGCGCACGCACAAAGGTCCGGGTCGACTCGTCGGCTGATCCCAGACCGGGGCCGAGCGCCACTACATCTCTTTCGGACGCAAGCTCGATAACGCGGTCCAGGGCTTGGCGGGCGATAGAGCCGCTTTCGGTTTCAGCCAGCGGCTCGGTCATGCACTCGGTAATCAATCGAGACGCGACGACCGCCTGAGATGATTCCGGTGTCGCTACGGTCACAAGCCCCGCGCCCGCGCGCATCGCGCCTTCTCCCGTGAGACAGGCCGCGCCCGTCTTTCCGCGAGAGCCTGCCACCACGAGCACTTTTCCGGCATCCCCTTTGTTCGCGTAAGAGGTTCGCCTCGACGTTTGAAGCCAGGATGAGACCATGCCGGCTTCGACGAGGGTCAACCGGGAGCCGGAGGATTCGAGTAGCTCGGCGGGCGTTCCTATCGGCCCGACTATAAGCCTGCCATTATAGTCGGACGCGGGTGGGAGTATGTTCCCGATCTTCGGCGCGGTGAAGGTAATGGTCAAGTGTGCGCGAACCGCCGGACCTATTAACTCCGCCGAGTCGGATGAGATTCCCGAAGGGATGTCCAGAGATATGACCGGATAAGTCGGGCCGCGGTCGTTGAGCAGGCTTATCGCTTCTTCGAATAAGCCCGACGCCGGGCGCGTAAGCCCGGTGCCGAATATCGCATCGATAAAGAGATTGTGCGCGCCGGCTGACGCCTGCTCTAACAGCTCTTCGGCGCGCTCGACCTCAATAAGGCGAAGGCCCGGTCCCGTGGCAAGCGCGCGCGCAATCTCAAAGTTCGTGCGGGCGTCGCCGCGCGCGTCATCAATACGACCGAGCAGCAGGATGAGCGCCGAAGCCCCCCGCAAATAAAGCTGTCGCGCAACGGCAGCCCCGTCCCCCCCGTTGTTTCCTCGACCGCAGATTACCAGGG
>DASTET010000536.1:0-2677 GCA_035709445.1 Blastocatellia bacterium
TGTGTCCGTACACGCGAGCGCCGCCTGGAATCGAACGGCGGGCCAGCGGTTCTGGCTTACGGTCTCGGAAGAGACCGCGCTCAGACTGCCAAATGCGACATTCGGGGCGCTCACGGTGGTGCCGCTCTTTCTGCTGGCAAACACTCTGCTCGGTTTCAGGGTCGCGGCCATCGCCTCGCTGCTCTGGGCGACAGGGTTGAACGCCATATGGTTCAATCGCATAGTTAAAGAAGACACCCTCTTGCTCTTTTTCATGATGACAGGCTTTTATCTTTACAACCGGGCAAAGGCGGTAGATGAATCAAACACCGGTCTTCAGGAAAAGCTCTATGCGATGGCGGGCGCGGCATTCGGGCTGATGATGTGCTCGAAGTATTTCCCCCACTACTTCGGGCTTAATGCGCTGTTCTATCATCTGGCGGGGTATGACAGCCGGAACAACCGCCCTCTCAGCAGGCGGATGCTGCTCAGTTTCTTTGCGGCGATGCTGCTGGCATTCGTGCTGTTCAACCCGGCCGTGTTCCTTCCGCAGACATGGCGTTATCTCTGGGCATATGTAAACGAAGACCTGGTCACGCACCGCGGCTATCTGGTGATGAACACGCTTTTCGACAACGACGCGTCGGCTATGCCGTTCGGCACGCCCTGGTATATGTACTACCTTTATATCGCCGTGAAGGTGCCTATACCGTTAACTGCGGCATTCCTCGTAGGGATGGCCGAGATATTCCGGCGACGCGGTTCTTATCCATTGTCGCGCGGCTACCTGTTCTTGAGAGTAATGCTCGTGTTCTGGCTTTTTCCGATGGCGCTTACCGGGGCGAAGTTCTTGCGCTATACGCTGTCGCTTATGCCGCTTATATATATGACCGCAGCGGTAGGCATAGTGGTTATGTGGGGATTTGCGGCAAAAGCCATCTGGAAAACCTCTCTCGATCGGAGGGTGGCGCAAGCGGCGGCTGCCGCCTGTGTGGCAACCGTCTTCGTAATCGCCCCCGCTATCACGACTATCCGAAACATGCCTTATCCGAGCCTGTACCTGAATATATTCGGCGGGGACCGGGTCGGGTACTACTTCCCGCACGACGAGTTTTACGATCTGGGCGCGAGAGAGAGCATAAAACATATAGCCGAGACGGCCCCGCAGGGGGCCGTCGTAGCCACCGAGATTCCAGGCGTGCTGCAATACTATCTTGAGCGATACAACCGGCCCGATATACGCTCGGAGATAATCTCGCACCCGGAATTCAGCCTGACCCGTATCCGCCCGGACTTTGTCCTGGTACAGAGAGGCCGGACCTACTTCGAGAACCGCGACGCTTTCGAATTCATCGAGCGCAACTTTGCGACCATTCAGGCGAGCGAGTTTGAAGGGGCGTCCGCCACTCAGGTCTATAAGGTCGGCGGGCAGATGCTCGAAAAGGCACTAAACCGCGAGAAGGACCATATGTTCTTAAAACAGTGATTAGAGACCGGACAGGATTTACAGGCTTTACAAAACTCTCTTTAGTGAACCCTGTCTGTAAAAGCATCCGATCAGTCTTCGACGATGAAGTAATCCGCGCGGCGAAGTCGCCCCTCGGGGCTCGTCACCCGCTGTAAGCGTACCTTGTCCCGCCTTACATAATCCGAGACCACGATAAAGCTCTGCTCTCCAAAGTCAAGCAATGCATGAAACTGGCGGTTATCGAATCGGTGAGACTTTTCGGGATGCTTGAGCACGCTTGCGCCGTGATGTCCGGTCGAGCGCTCGAACATCTCCACCCCGCGAAATTGCGCCGAACGGTCGACGATTATAACGGGAACAAGCCTGTCGCTCACCGAGCCCTTCTCCGACGAGAAGGGCTCGGCCCCCGCCTCTCCGCGTTTGAGCGCGCTGTTTGCCAGGTCGCGCAGCTCGTCTTTTCGCTGGCTGAGCACCTGCGAGAGCCTGGTAAGCGACTGCGGTGAAGTCCACTCCCTATCCGGCTTATGGCTGGCAAAGCTGCTCTCGCGCCAGTCGCGTATCCTGTCCCAGGCGGCGGAGGGGACGGGCTCGGTCTTGTGACGCGAGGGATCGTAAACCGAGGCCGCCTTCTCGGCTTGCACATAAAGCGCAAGCTGCCCAGCGCATTCTCGGCACAGGGCAAGGTGGGCGGCGGTCGCCGCGCTGCGCGCGCGGGGCGATTTCCCGTAAAAGAATGTGGCAAGCTCGCTCGTGTCCGGGTGTCGCGCTTCTATATTAAATCTCTCGTCCTCGGACTCTGCCTTCAACCGGCGCACAAGCTCGACAAGCGAAGAGCAATCATTGCAGCCCGCAAGGTGCTGCTCTATAGTATGGACGGCGTGCTCGTCCAGCCTGCCGCCCAGGTAATCGAACAATTCCATGCCAGGATGTGCCAGCTTCCTACCCATGTTGCTACCCTTCACCCTCTCATTCCAGCTCTCAACAACTCTTCCGGGGAATTGATGCCACGATCTGCGAGCCATTTCATCAGCCGCACGCGCAGCCGCCGCGCCCGCTGATAGACCATGTCTTCGGTCATCCCGTATTTCTCCGATATCTCTTTGCCGTTCTTCCCGGCGACTATGTACTCGTTGACGATCACGCTGTCTTTCCAATCCCGGCACACGTCGTCGAGCAACTGGCCCAGGATCTGTTGCCGCTCCCGGTTGACGAGCTGTGATTCAGGCGAAG
>DASTET010000537.1:0-3395 GCA_035709445.1 Blastocatellia bacterium
TGACGCGGTGGCGCGGTCGTCGGGAGTGCGGGTCCGCGAGACGGTCCCCGACAGCTTCCTCAAGCGCGCCAACGAGGTGGTCAACGTCGACGTCACCGTAGATGAGCTTCGCACTCGGCTCAGGCAAGGCAAGGTCTATAAGCCGGAGAAGGTAGAGCAGTCCCTCACGAACTTCTTCCGCAAAGGGAATCTCTCGACGCTGCGCGAGCTGGCGCTGCGCGCCGTGGCCGAAGAGGTAGGATCGAAGGCCGCGCAGTACCGCACGCGCGAGGGGCTCGAACCGGCCTCGATACCGGAAAAAGTCATGGTATGTATCTCGTCAAACCAGACGGCCAAAAAGCTGCTGCGCGCAGGCTCGCGAATCGCCGGGCGGCTGGGCGCGGTCTGGTACGCTGTCTATGTTGAAACCCCCCGCGAGAACCCATCGAATATAAAACCCGAAAACGCGAGAAACCTGGCCGAAAGCGTAGAGCTGGCCGAGGACCTCGGGGCGACCTTCATCAGGTTGAAATCGAAGCGCCCCGCAGATGGTTTGATAGAATTCGCCAGGCGCGAGGGGATCACTCATGTCATCTTTGGACAGTCGGCCCGCTCGCGATGGGACATCTTGTTTTACGGCTCGATTCTGAACCGATTCCTGGCCGAGGTGAAGGATGCCGCCGTCCAGGTCATCCCGGCCGGCGAGCGGAAATGAATGAGGCGCGAAGAGAGGGCTCGCCGCAGATGCACACAGAGTAATAATCAATCGTCTGTGTCCCTCTGCGGTGAACCTTATTAAGAATGCATTATGCTGATTTTTGAGCGGCAGAGTCTTAAAGGCTATCTCGTCGCGCTCGGCGGCGTGGCCTCCGTCACCGCTCTTTATAAAGTTGCTCTCGTAGGGGTCAACACGACAACCGTGGCCCTGAGCCTCTTGCTCGTCGTGCTGGCCGTGGCGTCCGCCTACGGTCTCGGTCCGAGCATTCTCAGCTCGGTCGCCGGGATGCTTTGCTTTAACTTCTTCTTCCTGCCTCCATTTGGAACCTTGACCATTCACGACCCGCAGAACTGGATCGCGCTGTTTGCGTTTCTCGTCACCGCCGTCACCTCAAGCCATTTATCGGCAAACGCACGCGCGCGCGCCAGCGACGCCGAGAAGAAGCGTGAGGAGGTGTGGCGGCTCTACGAGCTGAGCCGCGCCATCATAGCCACACCCGATTCCGAGACCGCTATCTCTTCTACCGCTCGACAGGTCGTAGAGGTCTTCGGGTTCGATCACTGCGCGGTCTTCGTGCCGGATATTGATGGGAGATTACGGCAGGCTGCGTTTGCGCCCGATGACGCGTTTGTTCCTGCCGAAAGCTCGCTTCGAACCGCCTATCTGGAAGGCGAGGTCATCGTGTCGTCTGACGGCGAGAGAAGCGGACGGGCCGTGTACGCCCCGTTGAAGGTCGGGGTCAAATCGATTGGCGTTATAGTCCTGACGCCCTCGACCCTTGAACGGGCGACAATAGAGGCAGTTGCCGGGCTTGTCGCGCTGGCGCTCGAAAGGGCCCGCTTTCTCAGCGAGCTGAGCTACACGACTGCGCTCAAGCAGAGCGATGAGCTGAAATCGGCGTTGCTGGCCTCGGTGTCGCACGATCTGCGCACGCCGCTCACTTCGATCCGCGCGGCGGTCGATAGCCTGCTTCAAGAAGATGTTGAGTGGGACAAGACGGCGCTGCGCGAGTTCCACATAATCATCAGCGAGGAGGTCGAGCGGCTTACTCATCTGGTGCAGAACCTGCTTGAGATGGCTCGAATCGAAACCGGGGAGCTGAAGCTTTTCAAAGAGTGGGGCTCTATATCCGAGATCTTCAGTAACGTTATAGAAAGGACTGCCCCGGCGACCCGCGGCCATACAATCAGAATCGAGCTCGATGAGGACGCGCCTCTGGCCAGGCTCGACTCTCGTCTCATAGCCGAGGCATTGGCGCACCTCGTAGAGAACGCCGCGAAGTATTCTCCGCCGGGGACCGAGATACTGCTGAAGGCGAAGATCGATGAGGATAGACTGATGATAAGCGTTAAGGATCAGGGAGAAGGCATCGAGCCGGATGAACGCGACAGGGTCTTCGATAAGTTCTACCGCAGCGCGCGCCATGATGGCAGGCGCGCGGAAGGGACAGGGATGGGACTGGCAATAGCGCGGGGCATCATCGAGGCGCACGGCGGCTCAATATGGGTCGTGAGCACGCCGGGACGGGGGGCCACATTCTCGTTTATGATCCCTGTCGAGACGCGCAAAGATGCGAAGCCGATAGCGACAGCCGAAGAGCACTGACAGGCGCGAGGTTATGCCAGATCAAGCGACAAAGCCAGTCATACTCGTCGTAGATGACGAGCCGCAGATATTGCGCGTCATGCGCGCGAGCCTGCCCGCGCGCGGGTATGAGGTGAGGACCACGCCGGGCGGTGAGGAGGCGCTCGACGAGATTCGCAAGGAATCGCTCGACCTCATCATTCTCGATTTAGTCATGCCGAAGATGTCTGGGCTCGAAGTCTGCCGCCGCATCCGCGAATTCTCTTCGGTCCCCATCATAGTGTTATCGGCTAAGGGCTCGGAGGCAGATAAGATCACGGCCCTCGACCTCGGCGCCGATGATTATGTGACCAAGCCTTTCAGCCTGGACGAGCTGCTCGCGCGCGTTCGCGCCGTACTCAGGCGCTCGCACGCGACGGAAGCGAACGAGGCTGTTTTGAAGGTTGGCGATCTCGTCATAGATGTCGACGAGAGGCGGGTGACTGTCGCGGGAACAGAAGTCAGACTCACCCCGAAAGAGTTCGACGTCCTAAAGTACCTCGTAAGGAGTTCGGGCAAGGTCGTGACGCACCGCGCGCTGCTTCAGGCGGTCTGGGGATCAGAGTCGTCAGAGCAGACGGAATACCTGCGCGTCTTCATCAATCAGTTGCGACGAAAGATCGAGCCCGACCCGCAGCACCCGCGCTACATCCTGACCGAGCCCTGGGTGGGATATCGCTTTAATCCCAATGAGGGATAAAAAGAAGCCAGAAGCCAGAAGCCAGAAGTCAGAATTCCTTGCCAGTTTTCTATTCGTGAAAGTAAGCTTACACGCGGCTTCTGATATCCGTCTTCTGGCTTCTGGCTTCTGGCTTCTGACTCCTGACTCCTGGCTTCTGGCTTCTGACTCCTGGCTTCTTTCTGATTTTCAATACTGTTGCCAACCAAAAGAGCCGTTTGTTACTATCCAGAGTAGGCTGTTTCCGGCAGCTAAGCTCCCGTGCCAGGCTCGGAGGAGTAATCATGAAATCCATGACGCGCGCGCTTTTGGTCATAGCCGTCGCATGCTCTCTGCTGCTTGTAGCAGTCTTCGCAAGAGAGCTTGGCGCGCGCGAAGCCCAGGAAGCAATCGCCA
>DASTET010000538.1:0-3237 GCA_035709445.1 Blastocatellia bacterium
ATGCCGAGGGCTCGCGGACCACACCTTCTGTTGTCGCATTCACAAAGGACGGAAACCGTCTGGTCGGCCAGGTCGCCAAGCGGCAGGCGGTCACGAATCCTGAGAACACCATATATTCGATCAAGCGATTCATGGGTCGACATTATGGCGAAGTCAGCGAAGAGATGAAGATGGTGCCTTACAAGGTGAATCAGGCTGGTAATGATGTAAGGATAGTAGCTGGCGAAAAGGATTGGTCCCCACCTGAGATTTCAGCAATGATCCTCCAGAAGCTAAAACAGGCAGCAGAGGATTACCTGGGCCAGAAGGTTACGAGGGCTGTTATAACGGTCCCGGCCTATTTTAACGATTCGCAGAGGCAGGCCACGAAGGATGCGGGGCGTATCGCCGGGCTAGAAGTCATGCGAATCGTAAACGAGCCGACTGCGGCGGCACTCGCCTACGGGCTCGACAAGAAGAAGGATGAGACGATAGCCGTATTCGACTTCGGCGGCGGCACCTTCGACATATCTGTGCTCGAAGTGGGCGAGGGTGTAGTCGAGGTTAAATCGACTAACGGCGATACGCACCTGGGCGGTGACAACATCGACCAGCGGATCATCGACTGGATCATCGAGGAGTTCAAAAAGGACCAGGGAATAGACCTCTCGAAGGACAAGATGGCGCTTCAGCGGCTAAAGGAAGCGGCGGAAAAGGCCAAGATCGAGCTCTCTTCTACGATGGAGACCGAGATCAACCTTCCCTTTATAACCGCCGACCAGTCCGGGCCGAAGCACCTGGTCATGAAGCTCACGCGCGCCAAATTCGAGCAGTTGGTCGACGACATATTGCAGCGGACCATTGGGCCGTGCAGGGCGGCGCTTGAGGATGCCGGGCTGAAGCCGAACCAGATACACGAAGTGGTGCTTGTGGGCGGCTCGACGCGCATCCCGAAAGTGCAGCAGATGGTCAAGGAGTTCTTCGGGCGCGAGCCGCACAAGGGCGTAAACCCCGACGAAGTGGTTGCCGTGGGGGCGGCCATACAGGCAGGCGTGCTCGGCGGCGAGGTCAAAGACCTCCTGCTTCTCGACGTGACCCCGCTCAGCCTCGGCATCGAGACGCTCGGCGGTGTCTTCACAAAGCTGATCGAGCGCAACACGACGATACCGACCCGCAAGAGCGAGGTCTTTTCGACGGCCTCCGACAATCAGACTTCGGTCGAGGTTCACGTGTT
Organism: Blastocatellia bacterium; assembly: GCA_035709445.1. Classification (GTDB taxonomy): domain Bacteria; phylum Acidobacteriota; class Blastocatellia; order UBA7656; family UBA7656; genus DASTET01. The sequence goes on from DASTET010000538.1 coordinate 1,214, forward strand.
GCAGGGCGAACGGCCTATGGCTTCGCAGAACCGTACGCTCGGCAAGTTCCACCTCGTAGGCATCCCGCCGGCACCGCGCGGCGTGCCTCAGGTAGAGGTCACATTCGATATCGATGCGAACGGCATAGTCAACGTCTCGGCCAAGGACCTCGGGACGGGCCGCGAGCAGAAGATAACCATCACGGCTTCGTCGGGGCTTGCCGAAGATGAGATCAAGCGGATGGTGCGCGACGCCGAATCGCACGCCGAGGAAGACCGTCAGGCCCGCGAGCGTATCGAAGCCCGTAACAAGCTGGACGGCATGATCTACTCCACGGAGCGGGCGCTCTCCGAGCATCGAGATAAAGTCGATGCCTCGACCATAAGCGATATAGAGGCGGCGCTCAGCGATGCCCGCGCGAAGCTCGACTCTACCGATGTAACCGAGATAAACGCGGCTTATGATCGGTTGAGCAAGGCCACGCACAAGCTCGCCGAGATCATGTACCAGCAGGCGGCACAGGGCGGCGGCGGGCAGCCGGGCGGCGGAAGCGGCGGCGACGCTTCGGGCGCGGCTGCGGGCTCGGGCGGCGAAGACGTGATCGATGCCGAATACGTAGACGTCGACGACAAGAAATAAGGATTCAGGGGCCGGGGCCAGAAATGTTATATCCCTGGCCCCTGACCCCTGAAGTCGGATCACTGCTCTTATGACTGGCGCAGACTATTACAAAGTGCTCGGCGTCGCGCGCGGCGCGAAGGCTGATGACATAAAGAAGGCATACCGCCGTCTGGCGAGACGCTATCACCCTGACGTAAATCCTAATGACAAGAACGCCGAAGAGCAGTTCAAGCTGATCTCCGAGGCGTTCTATGTCTTGTCTGACCCGAGAAAGCGCGAAATCTATGATCGCTATGGATACTACTCGGACCAGATTCCGGCAGGCGGAGCGGCAGGGGCGGTCTTCGATTTCTCGCGTTTCGACACCTCTAATTTTAAGGATGTCTTCACGGAGATCTTTTCGAGCATTCGAGGGCAGGGGGCGCACAATAATCGCCAGCCGTCTCGGGGAGCGGACATCGAATCCGCCCTTGCCGTATCCTTTGACGATGCGATGCAGGGTTTGACTGCTCAGGTCGAAGCAGAACGGTCGGATCAGTGCGCGGCATGTCAGGGGAGGGGGGAGATGCCCGGCGAGAAGCCGACCTGTCCTGCATGTCATGGATCGGGGAGGACAGGAAATCAAGGGCGCATCTTCGGCGGGCGATGCCAGCAGTGTCTTGGGACGGGGAAGCTCGCTCGCGCCTGCCCGGGTTGCCGAGGGAACGGCATTATCGCGAAACGCGAAAGGATTTCGGTCAAGATTCCGCCAGGCGTCGAGACAGGGTCGCGCATACGGGTGCCGGGCAAAGGGCACGCCGGCCGGTTCGGAGGACAGACGGGCGACCTCTACATTATCACTAACGTCGGCAGCCACCCTTATTTCAAGCGGCAGGGCGATAATATCTACTGCACCGTTCCGGTGACGGTCCCGGAAGCAGCACTGGGAGCCAGGATCGAGGTTCCCACCATAGACGGGAAGGCCAGGCTTCGTATCCCGCCGGGAACCCAATCGGGCCAGAAGTTTCGGCTCAGGGATCGCGGCGCTCCGAGCCTCAGGGCGGGCGGCGCTCGCGGCGACCAGTTCGTTGAAGTAAAGATCACCCTTCCAAAGGTCATTAGCGAAGAGACGAAAGAACTGTTGCAACGGTATGCCCGTTATAACTCTGAAAACCCTCGCGAAGAGATGGGGCTCGAATAGTCGCTCAGAGGAAGAGAATGGAACAGGCTGTGACATGGCTCATCGCGTTGCTTGTCGTCGCGCTGATGTTCTGGGCGATAATGCGGGAGAATTCCCGTATAAAGCGCCGATCCGTTGAAGAGTATGAGCGCGACCTTGCCCGCGCGCACAAATCGCTTTTGCGGGCGGGCATGCTCGAGCTTGACAAGTTTGCGGGCAACGAGAGGGAAAAGCGCGCCGCCGTCGAGTACATGCGCGATGAAA
>DASTET010000539.1:0-3331 GCA_035709445.1 Blastocatellia bacterium
GGGATGCGTTCCGATGTCGATAATTCTCGATAGGATTACGAAGCGGTACGGCGGCCATCACGTCGTAGATAAAGTATCGCTCGAAGTGACCGACGGCGAGCTTTTCGTCTTGCTCGGCGCATCGGGCAGCGGCAAAAGCACCATTCTTAGAATGATCGCCGGCCTCATTCAGCCCGACAGCGGGCGAATACTTCTGCACGAGCGAGATGTGACGAACGTGCCGCCGCAGAAGCGTGATATTGGCCTGGTCTTTCAGAACTATTCGATTTTCCAGCACATGAGCGTAGCCGAAAACATCGAGTTCGGGCTTAGAATCCGCAAGAGACCGAAATCCGAGCGAAAGGCCAGGCGCGAAGAGTTATTAGACCTTGTAGGGCTTGCCGGGCTTGGCAATCGCCTTCCATCTCAGCTCTCCGGCGGCCAGCAGCAACGGGTAGCTGTCGCGCGGGCTCTGGCTTATGAGCCCGCCGTGCTTTTGCTCGATGAGCCTTTCGGCGCTCTCGATGTGAAGATTCGCACCCAGTTACGCCGAAGCCTCAAGGAGATTCAGAAGAAGCTTGGCGTGACGACGATACTTGTCACCCACGATCAGGAAGAAGCCTTCGAGCTGGCGGACCGCATAGCGGTGCTGGAGCGCGGGCGGCTGCTTGAGATAGGGACGGGCGAGGAGCTTTACGCGCGCCCGAAGACGCTTTTTGTGGCCACGTTTCTCGGGGCCGGAACGGTGATCGTTGGCCGCGCCGAGGCCGGGAAAGCCCATTTCGGCCCGATCTGCCTGCCGATACCGGACGAGGTTTCGCATGAAGACGGCGCACAGGTTCAAATACTCTTCCGGCCAGAACAGGTGGTCCTCAGCGAAGAGGAGCCGTCCCGTAAGCACACAGCTATCGGTCAGGGCGCAGTTATCGAAGAAAGCTTTAACGGCTCATCTCGGCGTATCAGATTACGGCTGCCTCACTTGCCTGCCGCTCGCCAGATCGCCCCTCCCCTCCCCTTTGGAGAAGAAGGCTTGCTCGTAGATGCGATTGTTCCCGCAGACCAGCCGCTCACAAACAGGAAGGCATGGGTCAGTCTTCGCGGCTGGCATATCCTTGCTCCACCTGCTGCCCGATTACTGGTATTAGATAGCGGCTCTGGGACAGCAGCGCCTCTTCAAGTGGCAAAACAGTTGGTCGACAGGCTTGGAGCTTCCGTGACTCTGCTGGCCGTCGCTGACAACCCTGACGAGGCTGAAGCTTTGCGCCAGACAGTGGTCTCTCGCCAGAAGGAATCTACCCTGTCCGAGGCCGAGGTGCAAATACGGTATGGAGAATGGGCCGAGCAGATTATAGCCGAGCAATCCGATATGCTCTACGAAATGCTGGTGCTGGCCCCAAGGCAAAAGAGGTTCTCGATTCCCGATCCTCGAACTGACGGGTTAGGCTCGGCTACAGCTAAAGTGTTACAGCAAAGCAGCGTTCCGGTGCTTGTGGTTAAAGGTGAGCGCGAAATTATTTCGAAGATACTTATATGCACGGCGGCAGGCGAGCCCGGCAAAACCGATGTGCAGGTCGGAGGGCGGCTGGCGCGCCGACTTGGGGCAGCAGTGACATTGCTTTATGTGAATATAGGATGGGCGGATGCCAGTCAGATAGCGCATGCTCATCTTGAAGCGGCAGCCGCTACATTAAGGTCTCTCGATATTAAGAGTGATATACGGATTCAGAATGCTGAAACGCCGGCAGCAGGCATACTCCAGAAAGCCCGTGAAGGCGACTACGATATCATAGTTGTCGGCGGACACGGTCCCAGATTAGGTTCCATATTCAAGCTCAGTAATATCACTTCACAGGTAGTGGCGGGAGCTGATCGCCTGGTGCTTGTCGTGCCTGCAACCGGAAATGGATTTTAGCCCGGAGATTGAATTATTATCTGCGGGCTGAAGGACTTAAAAAAGTTGCACTCGCGTGGAGGCGGTTTTGCGTACTTATGGCATGGTGGGGTGGGAAGGGACATGTAGCTTGGAGAAGGAGACAACCGAGCGAGTGGAGGAGGCTTTAAGAAGGGCTGCCAGAGGCGATCACCTTGCCTTTGCCGAGATTGTGCGCGAACACCAGGCGATGGTTTTCAGCCTGGCGTGCCATTTTCTACGTGATCGGTCGCTGGCGGAGGAATTAGCGCAAGAGGTATTCCTCCACCTTCATCAGAACCTCGCCTCCATAAAGTCTCCGGCCCACCTCCTCTTCTGGCTGCGAAAGGTGACCTCTCACCGCTGCATAGACCAGACCCGCAGGGCGAAGGTCAGGCCGCAGGTCAGCCTGGACGATGTGCCGGAACCCGCAGCCGCCTTAGACCACGCCGATCCCATGCTTGCCGAGACGCTCCGGCGCGTGGTCGATACGCTGCCCGAAAAGCCGCGCCTGGTCGTGCTCTTGCGCTACCAGGAGGATCTCGAACCGGCTGAGATCGCCGAGGTGCTTGAGATGCCGGTCAACACTGTCAAGAGTCATCTGCGGCGTTCGCTCTCGCTTCTGCGCGAGAAGCTGACCCGCTGTTTTGGAGAAGCACAGGTATGAGCCGCCTTGATGATGAGCTGAGATTTGCCTTTCGACGCCAGGAGCCGCCGCCGGACCTCGTCGACCGGGTGATGGCCGAGATCGTTCGACAGCCGGTCGCAAAACCTGGCTGGCGCGAGCGGTTTCTTTCGTTCTTACACCAGCCGAGGGTCAGATGGGTCGCCCTCGGATTTGCCACCGCGCTCCTGATCGTCATCGGCTCGCTCCAGTACCAGAACGTTCAACAATCCGCCGGGACCGACCTGATGGCTGATGTGCCAACCCCTTTGCCGGAGGATAAACCCGCAGTAATCGACCCGCCTGCTGTCTCGCAGCCGGTTGCCAGCCCGGCGCCGCCAGAGCGAAGACCGAAACGCCTGCACCGGCAGACGGTCGCCGCTCCACGCCTGGCGCGCGACGCGAAGACCGAACAGGAGAGAAGAGAAGGCGAGGCCGCAAAAGAGCGGCTCATGCTGGCGCTTCATATCGCCAGCCAGACACTAAACGAAGCTCAGAAGATCATGCGCGAAGACTGAGCCGGAGGTATTATGAGATCAATCATTATTTCGATGAGGCTGATCGCCGTGGCCGCGCTCTTTTCGGCGCTGGGCGCGACCGTAGCTTACGTGCAGAACCCTAAGATACAGATCGATCACCTCGATAAATTCAACAGCACCGCTTCCGAGATGATAGACGTGACGGTCGATGAGAAACTGTTGCAGCTCGCGGCGAAGTTCCTCAACCCCAAACGCTCGCCCGACGAGGCGAAGATCAAAGAGCTTATCGAAGGGCTCAAG
>DASTET010000540.1:0-4683 GCA_035709445.1 Blastocatellia bacterium
GAGCAGCGGTTACGCACAATCATCACAAACCACGTCCGGCTGATCACAGACCGCAGCACCCCACAGGGGAATAACCCGGTCACTATCGTCGTCGACGAGGTCGCCGGGCTGAGGGTCCCTCATCGCCGCAAGATCGATCAGCGCAAACGCGCGTACGTGGACCTGGTCCGGGAGACGCTCAAACAGCTCAGGGAAGAAGGAAAGCTGAACGAGGTCGATGTTACGACTTCGGCATTCAGCCTGCTCGGTATGATACTCTGGCTCTCGCGCTGGTATAACCCTGAGGGACGGCTCTCGCCTGAAGAGATTGCCGAAGAGATCACCAAGATTGCGCTGGGCGGGCTGCTGCGCTCGCAGGCGAAGCCCAAAAACCAATGAAGTCAGAAGCCAGAAGCCAGGAGCCAGAAGGTTGTAGAGACCGATTCTGATTTAATTCACTCGGCAATAATCGAGGGATGATGCGAGAGATTCTGGCTTCTGACTTCTGGCTTCTTAAAACGAGGAAGAGTTCTGCATGAATGAGCTTGTATCTTTAACGAGGGACGGCGACATTGCCGTCATCACCGTCAACAACCCTCCCGTCAATGCGCTCAGCCCCGGCGTGCCGGAAGCGATAGCTGCGGCAGTCGAGGAAATAGCCAGAGATCGGGCAGTCAAGGCCGCTATCTTGATAGGCGGAGGCCGCACCTTTATAGCCGGGGCCGATATAAAGGAGTTCGGCAAGGTTACCTCCGGCGAGAAAAAAGGCGGGAGCCTTTTGCCGCTCCTTCTTGCGATAGAAGACTGCCCGAAACCTATGATCGCCGCTATACACGGCACAGCCTTCGGCGGCGGACTGGAAGTCGCTATGGCATTCCACTACCGCGTGGCCGCGCCGACGGCTCAGGTAGGCCAGCCGGAAGTAAAGCTCGGCATCATACCAGGCGCTGCCGGGACACAACGACTGCCGAGGCTTGCGGGCGTGGCGAAGGCGGTCGAGATGTGCGCTTTCGGCGCGCCGGTCAGAGCTAAAGACGCGATGGAGTCCGGCGTCATCGACCTCATCATAGAAGGCGATCTGCTCGCGGGCGCCCTTGAATTCGCGCGCGAGATCATATCCAGAGGCGATACGCCGCCAAAGACGCGCGAGCGAAACGCAAGGCTCGGCGACGAGCAGACCAACGCGCCTATCTTTGCCGCCGCGCGCGAACAGGCGAAGAAGACCATGCGCGGGCAGACTGCCCCGCTCGCGGCGATTGAAGCGGTCGAGGCGGCCACAAGGCTGTCATTCGAAGAAGGCTGCCGGAAAGAGGCCGAGCTATTTCGAGAATGCCTCTTCTCCAACCAGTCGAAGGCGCTTATCCACATATTCTTCAGCGAGCGCGAAGTCGGCAAGATTCCCGATATACCGAGAGACACGCCGCTGATCGAAATAAAAAGGGCCGCCGTCGTCGGCGCGGGCACGATGGGCGGCGGGATCGCGATGGCCTATGCCAATGCGGGCATCCCCGTCCTCCTCAAAGAGGCTTCGCAGGAGTTTATCGACAGAGGGCTCGCCACGATCAAAAAGAACTATGCCAATTCGGTAAAAAAGGGCCGATTCAGCCAGGAAGAGATGGACCGGCGGATGTCGCTCATCCAACCTGCGCTCGACTACGACAGGTTTGAAGAGGCCGACATCGTGGTCGAGGCCGTCTTCGAAGGCATGGCGCTAAAGAAGCAGGTCTTCGGCGAGCTGGACAAGGTATGTAAAGCGGGGGCGATCCTCGCTTCAAACACATCGACGCTCGACATAGACGGGATCGCCTCGGCGACCTCTCGCCCGGAGATGGTCGTGGGGCATCACTTCTTCAGCCCGGCCAATGTCATGCGACTGCTCGAAATCGTTCGCGGCAGCGCCACAAGCAAAGAGGTGATCGCAACCTCGATGACGATTGCGAGGAGGTTGAATAAGGTGGGCGTGCTTGTCGGCAATTGCCGTGGATTCGTCGGCAACCGGATGGTTGCGCCTTACGGGCGCGAGGCCCAGTTTCTGGTCGAGGAAGGAGCGAAGCCGGAAGAAGTCGACGGCGCTCTCTATAATTTCGGGATGGCCATGGGGCCGCTTGCGATGGGAGACCTCGCCGGTCTCGATGTGAGCTGGCGGATTCGCAAAGAGTACAAGCATCTCGAAGACCCGAACCAGCGGCACCCGCTCGTAGCCGACCGGTTGTGCGAGATGGGCCGCTACGGCCAGAAGACGGGCGCGGGATGGTATCGCTATGACGAGAACCGCCGCGCGACGGCTGACCCTGAGGTCGAAAGACTGATCGAGCAGGTGACAGCCGAAGCCGGGATCGAGCGTCGCAAGATCGGCCCGGAAGAGATCATCGAGCGCACAATGTACGCGCTGGTCAACGAAGGGGCGAAGATCCTTGAAGAAGGATTCGCGCTGCGGGCCTCGGACATCGATATCATCTACGTAAACGGCTACGGCTACCCTGCATGGCGCGGCGGGCCGATGTGGTACGCCGACACGGTCGGGCTCAAGAAGGTCTATGACCGCATCCTCGAATTTCAGGCTCGACGCGGCGATCTGTGGGCGCCCGCTCCGCTTCTAAAACAACTGGCCGAGCAGGGCAAGACCTTCGCCGACTTCGACCGGGGAAAGATTCCCGCCACCGCGTGATGATATCGGTTAATATTTAATTTGAATTAACGACCACTGGAAAGGAATCATCATGAGAGAAGCTGTAGTTGTCGCAAGCTCGCGCACGCCACTCGCAAAATCGTTCCGTGGCTCATTCAACCTCACTCGCCCGGACGAGCTGGCGGCGCATAGCATAAAAGACGTCCTCAGAAAGGTGTCTGAGCTTTCGCCCGAAGAGGTCACCGACGTGATCCTCGGCTGCGGGCAGCCACACGGGCCGGCGGGCAACAACGTGGCGCGAGTCGCGACGATCCTTGCGGGGCTGCCGGCATCGGTCGCCGCCATCACAGTCAATCGCTTCTGCTCGTCGGGGCTTCAATCGGTCGCCATGGCCGCCCATCAGATAATGCTCGAAGGCGCGGACGCCGCAATCGGAGGCGGCGTCGAAAGCATCACGATGATGAAAAGAGACAACGACCCGCACCCCTGGGTCCTGGAGCACAAGCCGGGCATCTACATGGTCATGGGCGACACGGCCGAAGTCGTGGCCAAAAGGTACAAGATAAGCCGTGAGGCGCAGGACGAATACTCCCTCGCAAGCCAGCAGCGCACGGCGCGGGGGCAGGGCGAAGGGTTCTTCGATGAAGAGATAGCGCCCATTAAGGTCATGCGCGGCATCCTCGACAAAAAGACCGGGGAGATGATCGGGAGAGAAGAGCACTACTGCGACCGCGACGAATGTAACCGGCCCGATACGACGCTCGAAGGGCTGCTGGCCTTAAAGCCTCACTTCGACCCAGACAGCGGGCAGGGGACGGTTACGGCGGGCAACTCCTCTCAGCTTTCCGACGGCGCGTCGGCGACGCTTTTGATGTCGCACGAACGCGCCGAACAACTCGGCATCAAGCCGAAGCTCATCTTTCGCGGTTTCGAGGTCGCAGGGTGCGAGCCGGATGAGATGGGCATAGGGCCGGTCTTTGCCGTCCCGAAACTTCTCAAGCGCCACGGACTCAAGGTCGAAGACATAGACGTGTGGGAGCTGAACGAAGCGTTCGCCGTGCAGGTCGTATACTGCCGCGACCGGCTCGGCATCCCGCAGGAGAGGCTTAACGTCAACGGCGGATCGATCGCCATCGGCCACCCGTTTGGAATGACAGGCTCGCGGATGGTCGGGACGCTTGCCAACGAGATGCTTCGCCGCAAGGCCAGGTATGGCGTCGTTACGATGTGCGTCGGCGGAGGTCAGGGCGCGGCAGGGCTCTTTGAAGCGTGCAACTGAGGAAAGAATCAGGAACCGATTATGCAAGACTCGTTATTCGATCTCTCAGGAAAGACCGCCATCGTCACCGGCTCGACCAAAGGCATCGGGCGGGCGATAGCAGAGGCGCTCGCTCGCGCGGGCGCAAGGGTGGTCATCTCAAGCCGGAAGGCGGATAAGTGCCAGGAGGTGGCCGGCCTGATCAGGAGCGAAGGTCTTGAGGCTGTTTCAATTCCCTGCCACATAGGAAAGCGCGATGAGGTCGAGCGCCTTGTTTCGGAGACCAAGAAGCAATATGGGCAGATAGATATTCTGGTGTGTAACGCCGCCGTCAATCCTTACTTCGGCCCTATGGCGGGGCTTACGGACGAGGCGTTTACAAAGGTCATCGATTCCAATGTGCGCAGCAATATCTGGCTCTGCAACCTTGTGCTCCCCGGCATGGCCGAGAGCAAGGACGGCAGCATTATCATCGTATCGAGCATTGGCGGGCTTCGAGGCTCGCTCAATCTCGGCATCTACGCGATATCGAAGGCTGCCGATTTTCAGCTTGCCCGGAACCTTGCTGTGGAATGGGGGCCGCATAACATCCGCGTCAACTGCATCGCGCCTGGGCTTGTGCGAACAGATTTCGCCCGCGCTCTCTGGGAGAACCCTGTGACGCTTGCTCACGCCGAAGCCGCTAACCCGCTTCGACGAATCGGAGAGCCGGAAGACATTGCCGGGGCCGCCGTCTTTCTCGCCTCGCCCGCAAGCCGCTGGATGACGGGACAGATCATCGTCATCGATGGCGGCGTGACCATCAGTTAGTAACCGT
>DASTET010000541.1:0-2589 GCA_035709445.1 Blastocatellia bacterium
GTGAGCAGCGAAATGAGCCGGGACCTGATCCAGGCCATTATGCCGCTGCCGGGCTTCGGGGTGACCTCCCAGATGGTATTTAGCCCATCTTACAGCTCATCGAATACGCCGGACGCTCCGAACAGGAGCGTAGCGATGGCGATCACGGAGGCAATGACACCCGTAGAGGGCCGACTGGCGTGCACGATGATCTCCTGAATCGCCTGTGCGCCCCGTTCGCCAACCAGGTGTTGAATCTGCCCGGCGATGTGGCCCTGGGCCGCCTCCTGCCCGAAGACGAGCGCGACCATAGCGATGACGATGATCAGCAGCGGGGCGAGCGAGATGATGGCGTAGTAGGCCGTAGCGGCGGCGAGACGGGAGGCTTTATCTTTCTGCAAATCGGAGAATGCGGCCTTGAACAGTTCGAGGATGCTTCTTACCTTCATAGACACCTGAAAAAAAAAGTTACATCCAAGCGTCCTGTTATAGAAATGTTCTCACGATTGCTTATTGAGTGCGAGGGAAAAATTTCAAGAAGAATTGTTCAATCATCTGCCTCCTCTGCGGTTCAAAATCTTCATGAAATCTGGGAACTGAGTTATCCTGGCGGGGGAATGAAGAAACTATGCAAGCTCGTCGCTGCTGGTTATAATCCCAAAGCGAGACACGCTTATGAATACAAATATTCAGCCGAATGAAATCGATGAGCTTCTGGCGAGGATAGAGGCCCGCGACCGGTTATCGCTTGAGGAGTGGATGGTCGTAGAAGACCTTGCGCCCACGGAGGAGCTTGGTCGGCTCGCCGATTCGCTCAGAGAGTCGCTACACCCGGATAACGTGGTCACTTATGTGGTCGACCGCAATGTTAACTACTCGAACGTATGCGTATCGGTCTGTTCGTTTTGCGCCTTTTACCGCAAGCCCGGCTCGCCCGAGGGCTATGTTCACGATTATGAGACGATCTACCGCAAAGTCGAAGAGATGCTCGAGCTGGGCGGGAGCGGCGTCCTGATGCAGGGCGGCCTCCATCCGGACCTGCCGCTCGATTATTACACCGGTCTGCTCCGCGAGCTGAAGACCCGGTACAAGATACACCTGCACTGTTTCTCGCCGCCTGAAATAGACCACCTCGCAAAGGTTACCGGGCTCGGCGTCGAAGGAGTGCTTCGCGAACTTCGCGCCGCGGGGCTCGACTCCATACCCGGCGGCGGCGGCGAGATACTCGTCGATGAGATTCGCCGCAAGCGCAGGACCCATTGCAACACGGAGGAATGGCTCGCTGTCATGGATGTGGCCCACTCGCTCGGAATCCCTACGACCGCCACTATGATGTTCGGGTACGGCGAGACGCGCGACCACCGCCTGATTCACCTCGAACGCCTGCGAGAGTTGCAAGACCGCAACCCGGGCTTCGTATCCTTCATCCCCTGGACCTTGCAACCCGACAACGTTCCCATAGGCAAAGTCTTTCCCGCACGGGTCGGCGGGCAGGAGTATCTGAGATGGCTCGCCATAGGCAGGCTTTACCTCGATAACATCCCGAACGTCCAGGTGTCATGGCTTACACAGGGTCTCGACATAGGGCGCCAGGGACTGCACTACGGCGCGAACGATCTCGGCTCCACCATGATCGAAGAGAATGTCATCTCTCCTGCCGGCGCAAACCATAAGGCCACTGAAATGATGCTGAGAGATGCGATCATCGCCGAAGGCTTCGTACCATTAAAGCGCAGGGCCGATTATGTCAGGATAGAGTCTGCCGCAACCGTTTAGCTCGCATTCTGGACAGGATTGACAGGATTTACAGAACTCCTCTTTCTTTGAATCCTGCTGATCCTGTCCATTTGCTCCTGGAGAAATCATGACGAGACAAGGGACTGATGCTCGCACACCGGATTCCGATGATCCCCTTCGCCTGGGAGACATGAGCGCCGAAGAGTTTCGCCGCTTCGGGCACAGGGTCGTCGACTGGATAGCAGAGTATATCTCCGACCACGACCGCGAGCCTGTCATGTCTCAGGTCTCGCCCGGTGAGATAAAGGGCCTGCTGCCCCAGTCCCCGCCCGACAAGGGCGAGAAGATGGAGACTATTCTCGATGAGTTTGAGAGGCTGATAATGCCCGGCGTGACTCACTGGAACCATCCCTCCTTCTTCGCCTACATAGCAGTCAGCTCCTCCGGCCCTGGCATACTCGGCGAGATGCTTACCGCGGCCTTGAACATCAACGCCATGCTCTGGCGGACCTCTCCGGCAGCGACAGAGCTCGAAGAGGTAACCCTGGACTGGATGCGACAGATGCTCTCGCTCCCATCGAATTTTTCCGGCGTTATATACGACACTGCATCCATCTCCACCCTGTGCGCCATCGCCGCAGCTAGAGAAGCCGTCGAAGAGATGCGCGTCCGCGAAGACGGGCTTGCCGGTCCTCCGGGCCAGGCTGTCCCACGTCTGAGGTTGTACACATCCGAGCACGCGCATTCGTCGGTGGAGAAGGGGGCCATAACGCTCGGTCTCGGTAAATCATCGGTCAGGCTGATCCCCTCGGATTCTCAGTTTCGTATGGACGCAGGTCAGCTTGCGCGTGCTATCGAAGCTGACCGCGCGCA
>DASTET010000542.1:0-6642 GCA_035709445.1 Blastocatellia bacterium
CGATCGGCCCGGAAGCGCTTTCCGTGAGGCCGAATCGCGCGCTGCGACCCCAAAACGCGGGACCCCTGAGCGCAGAATCGCAGGCAAGAGATTCTATCTGCTGAACGATGTCTGGACCGATAAGGATTATAAGCCTGGAAAAGAGATGGCCGAGGTCACTATAATCCGCGACAGCGATCTCTACAAAGAGGTCCTCGCAAAACGTAACGGCTTGAAGACCTACTTCACGCGGTTCGACGAGAAAGAGCGCGCGATTATCGTTTATAAAGACACGGTCTACAAGCTCGAACCTCCAAAAAAATAACCCTTCCGTCTCCGGAGACTCACGTCCGCGCTCATCTTTAGTATATCGGCGGCCTACTTCTGCGGTCGCGGGTTGAGCCATATCGCGCTCACGATTACTATTATCCTTGGTCATGCCAGAATACCCGTCACACTACGAGAGCGACATATTATTGCGAGACGGCTCGACGCTCAGGCTGAGGCCGATCAAACCGGAAGACGCCGCTGCATTGCGCAATCTTCACGGCAGGCTCTCGGCGCAGAGCGTCTATTTCCGGTTCTTCGCCCCTATCCCTGAGCTGACCGAGGAGCGGGCTTTAGCTCTTGCGACCGTAGATTATCACGACAGCTTCGCGCTGATAGGGGAGCTTGCCGGTCGGATCGTCGCCGTCGCGCAATACTTTCGAGACAGCGAGAACCCCAACCGCGCCGAGGTCTCCTTTGTTACCGAAGACGCGCTTCAGGGGCGCGGCATCGCAAGCCGCATGCTCGAACGGCTCGCCGAGATAGCGCGCGATCATGAGATAACCATATTCGAAGCCTACGTGCTGGGCGACAACCGCAAGATGATGGATGTGTTCCTGCGGTCCGGCTTCGAAGTAGAGCGCAGACTCGACGGCGGCGTCTTTTCCGTGACGTTCCCGATCGCGCTCACTCCCGCCTTCGAAGAGAGATCGGCCGAGCGCGCGCAGGCAGCCGCTATCGCATCGATGAAGGTATTTTTTGAGCCTCGCTCGATTGCGGTCGTCGGCGCGGGGCGTAAGCGGGGCAGCATCGGGGCCGAGGTCTTTCACAATATCAAAGCGACAGGGTTTCAGGGCCAGCTCTATCCGGTCAACGAAAAGGCAGGCTCGATCGATTCGATCACGGCATACCGGCGAGTGACCGACATCCCTGATGAAGTCGATCTGGCAATAATCGTCGTGCCGGCCGAGCGCGTCGAAGCTGTAGTCGACGACTGCATAGCAAAAGGCGTGCGGGGCATAATCATCATCAGCGCCGGGTTCGCCGAGACCGGGGCCGATGGCCGCGCCCGCGAAACCGCCCTGCTTGAAAAAGTACGCATGGCCGGAGTCCGTATGATAGGGCCTAATTGCATGGGCATAATCAATACGGACCCTGCGGTCTCGCTAAACGCGACCTTCTCGCCGGTCTATCCCCCGGCGGGGAGCGTGGCGATGTCTACGCAGAGCGGCGCTCTGGGGCTCGCCATCCTCGATTATGCCCGGCGTCTCAATCTGGGGATATCGACTTTCGTCTCGGTCGGAAACAAGGCCGATGTTTCGGGCAACGACCTCATACAGTATTGGGGCGATGACCCGCGCACCGATGTGATACTGCTCTATCTTGAGAGCTTCGGCAATCCCCGCAAATTCGGCCCCATCGCCCGGCGCATCGCTCGCGTCAAGCCGATAGTCGCCGTCAAGTCGGGCCGGTCGCGCGCGGGCTCTCGCGCCGCCTCGTCGCATTCCGGCGCGCTTGCTTCGACCGAGGCGGCCGTGAGCGCGCTCTTTCGACAGGCGGGCGTCATACGAACCAACACGCTCGAAGAGCTTTTCGACGTGGCGAACCTTCTGGCGCATCAGCCGGTGCCCGCAGGCCGGCGCGTGGCGATACTTACGAATGCCGGCGGGCCGGGGATACTCGCAGCCGATGCGTGCGAGGCGTATGGGCTTGAGCTCCCGACGCTCGGCGACGCGACGGTTTCAGAGCTGCGGTCCTTTCTGCCCTCTGCCGCAAGCGTGGCCAACCCCGTAGATATGCTCGCCTCGGCTTCGGCTGAAGATTATCGCCGCGCGATGGCTGCGATTCTCAAGGACGGAAACCTGGACAGCCTCATAGTGATCTTCATCCCGCCGCTTGTGACCGGGCCTGAGACGGTCGCTGCGGCCATCGTTGAAGCAGCCGCGACCGCTCCGGACAAGCCCGTGCTCGCCAATTTCATGAGCGCTGAAGGGGTGCCCGAGATGCTCGCCAGCATACCGAGCTATATGTTTCCCGAATCTGCCGCCACGGCGCTCGCCCGCGTCACCGTTTATGGCGAGTGGCGGCGGCGGCCACAGGGCGTCGTCCCCGTCTTCGCTGACATACGGGTCGAAGATGCGCGCGCCGTCGTCGATCAGGCCCTTGCGCGCGGCGGCGGCTGGCTGAGCGCCACGGAGATAACCTCGCTGTTTGACGCCGTAGGAATTCCCGTGGCCCACACTCGTTATGCGAATGACGAGACGGAAGCAGTTGCTGCTGCCGTCGAGATAGGGTTTCCGGTCGCGCTCAAGGCAACAGGCCCTGCCATACTTCACAAGACGGAAGTGGGCGGAGTAATGCTGGGGCTGGCCGATGAGAACGCGGTCAGGGAGGCTTACGCGGACATGACCTCGCGGCTCGGCGACCGCCTCACGGGCGTCATAGTTCAGGAGATGGTCAGCGGGGGAGTCGAGGTGGTCGTAGGCGCGACGCTCGATCCGACCTTCGGGCCGCTGGTACTGATGGGGAGCGGCGGCGTGCTGGTCGAGCTGCTGCACGACGTCGCTTTTCGCATGCACCCGCTCACGGACCGCGACGTTGAGGAGATGATGAACGAGGTAAAGGGGACGGCGCTGCTCAGAGGCTATCGCGGTGCGCCGCCCGCCGATGAAGCGGCGCTTGGCGAGATGGTACTGAGAGTCTCGGCGCTGCTCGATCTCTGTCCGCAAATCCAGGAGATGGACGCCAACCCGGTCAAGGTCATGCGAAAAGGCGCAATCGTAGTCGACGCGCGAGTCCGGGTAGAGCGGCTGATGCCGCCCGCGCCCACCCGAAGAATCGCTTATTGAGAGAATAGAGGCCACAGATGAACGCGGATAGACGCCGATAAAAAACCCGTGTTTATCCGTGTTCATCTGTGGTTACATCCCTATCCCATGTGCGAAGTGCGCTCGGGTCTGATCTTGTACAACACGCGCACCTCGCCGGGCCGCTTCCAGGGATACTTGTCCTGGCCTATGTACTTCTTAGCCATCTTATCGATGTGCACATCCGCGCCTTCTTCCGTGATCTCATCGACCTGGCCTCGCACTTCGAGATAGCGATAAGGGTTGTCGGGATCGAGTATAGAGAGGGCGACAGAAGGATTGCGTTCCATGTTCTTGTCTTTCTGGCGACCGCGAGCGGAGTTGACCAGAACGTGAGTCCCATCGAAATCGACCCAGACGGGCGTGACCTGCGGCGTCCCGTCAGGCATCAACGTTGCCAGGTTGGCGAAAGCTTTCTTTTGAAACAGGTCCATGTATTCTTCAGGTATGGCGTCAGGCATGGCTTCCCTCCGTGATAGTCTCAATCTCTGTCACTCACAAACATAAGAATTTTGACCGACGCAGGTGAATTTGTGAAGCGCATCAGTTATCGGAACGGCTCGTCGGGGACGATCTCGACCGGGAGGCCGTCGCCCCACCCGTACTTTTCGCGCGCCAGCTCTTGAGCCGCGCGCCACGCCTTCGCGTCACGATCCTTATCGAGCGCCCTTGCGGTGGCCGCCATCTCGCGCTCGCCCAAACGGACGCTTACGCGCGGCTGCTCTTTGATGTTCTTCACCCACTGCGCGCGGTGGAACAATTCCGCAAGGATGTAGAGCCTGCCTTCAAACTCTACGAACCATATCTCGATCTCGCGGGGACGGCCGGTCTTGCGCCCGGTAGTTGTCAGGTAGAGATATTGCAGCTTCGACAAGTCTTCGCGCTCAGGCATAAAGGCCCCCGGAAAACCTACTTTGAAGCGGCGCCTGGCTCGACTTCTTTGAAGCTCTCGATCACTTCTACGAGCGTGCTTCGGTTCTTCTCGAATCGAGAGGGCAGCGTCCAGGCTACGATCTGGTAGAGATTCTTCGGGCTTTCGACGCTGGTGTGAATATAGACGAGATTGATCTTATCGACTGTTCCTCGAATCTCGGTCTGGACACCGGGATAACCGTTGATGGTCACTTTCGATGCGGGCGAAATCTGAGGCGAAGCCAGCCCATTGAGGATTATGCCGCGAGTAAGCTCGGAATGCTGCTCGACCGACATCTCTTCAAAGTCCTGCTTGCTGTCGGTGATGACAATGACGTACATCTCGCTCGCCCTGTCCGAGGCGCGCAGCTCTGCCTCTTCGTGCAGCTCCGCGTCCTCCTTCCACCCGGCGGGTATGGTTATCTGGCTCTGGCCGTCGGAGCTTGTCAGCGTTCTGGCAGTGTTTTGCTCTTTGGATTTCTGAGACAGCTTTTCCATGGTGCTGGACGGGAGACAGGCAGTCGCCGCTACGGCCAGCGCGATGATCAAAACTATCCTTGTTCCTGTGCCTGTTGACTTCATAAGGATGGCCCTTCTTTCGATGATCGACTGAGTAACTCTATCCTGCGCGCAAGAATTGTCAATAGCAATGATCAGCGAAACATTGAAGGAGAGGGAGCGTATAGCTTGACGCGATTACGCGCGTGCTCGTAACCTGACTCAGGGGAGTTGAGCAATGAGTGAAAGTATCAGGCTCGATGCGCTGGCGATAGGCGCGCATCCCGATGATGTAGAGTTCAACTGCGGCGGGACGATTCTGAAGCTGGTCTCGCTCGGCTACCGCGTGGGGATACTCGACATGGCTCGCGGCGAGATGGGGACGAGGGGGACGGCTGAGATACGTGCCCACGAAGCCGAAGAGGCGGCCCGCAAACTCGGCCTCGCGCATCGAGACAACCTTGAGCTGCCGGATGCGCATATATGGCTGAGCGAAGAGTCGCGCGTGCGAATGGTGCGCAAGATCCGGCAGTACCGCCCGCAAATCATACTCACGCACTACTGGGAAGACCCGCACCCGGACCACGCGCATACCTGCCAGATAGTTCGTGAGGCTGCGCACCTTGCCGGGCTTGCGAAGTTCGATGCCGAATCGGGGCAGGAGCGGTTTCGCCCTCGCGCGGTCGCCCACTTTCTCTTCCCGCGAACGGTCGCGCCCAGCTTCCTAGTCGATATAAGCGACTTCGCAGAGCAGAAAGAGGCGGTGGCCAACTGCTATCGCTCGCAGCTTCATAAACCTGACAGCCAGGAGCTGGAGACCTTGATCAGCTCCGAAACATTCCTGCGCCGTCTCGAAGCGAGGCAAAGGTTCTACGGCTCGCTCATAGGGGTCGAGCACGCCGAAGCGTTCGTTGTGCGCGAGGCGCTCAACGTTCACGATCCCATAGACCTGCTGTCGCGGCGAATGAGCATCTACTCGTAGTCTAGCGCTAGACTCATATGAAGATCGGAATAACCTGTTACCCATCATACGGCGGCAGCGGGGTGGTCGGCGCGGAGCTCGGAATCGAGCTGGCAAAGCGCGGCCATTCGGTGCATTTCATAAGTTATGCGCCGCCCATGCGACTCGGCGACAATTCGATGCCGCGAGACCGCATACATTTTCACCCGGTCGATATGCTGAGTTACCCGCTGTTCGAGTACCCTCCCTACACGCTGGCGCTCGCGTCGAGGATCTACGAGGTAGCAGCGGAGCACTCGCTCGATCTGGTCCATATGCACTATGCGATCCCGCACGCCGTGAGCGCGTACCTTGCGCGCGAGATGATGAAGCCATCGCGTTACCTTCCCGTAGTGACTACGCTCCACGGGACGGATATAACACTTGTCGGGCGCGACGCTTCATATCTTCCGATCACGCGGTTCGCCTTAGAGCAGTCGGACGCGGTCACGGCCATATCGCGCTACCTGCGCGACGCGACACACGAGACGTTCTGCATGTCGTGCTCGATAGAGGTGATCTATAACTTTATCGACGCCGACTATTATTGCCGCAAGCCGGACGAGCGGTTAAGGCGAGCCGTAGCGCCGCGCGGCGAGCCGGTGCTGCTTCACATCTCGACGTTTCGACCCGTCAAGCGCATAAACGATTGCATAGAGGTGCTCGCCCGGCTCCGCGCAGAGCACCAGGTACCGGCCCGGCTCATAATGTGCGGGGACGGCCCGGAACGCGCGGGCGCTGAAGAGCTGGCCGTCAATCTCGGAGTCGCCGAAGCGGTCGATTTCGTCGGCAAGCAGCCTCAATCGAAGATCAGGAACTATCTTTCAATCGCCGACCTTTTATTATTGCCGAGCCAGACCGAATCGTTTGGCCTGGTAGCGCTCGAAGCTATGGCCTCGGAAGTGGCTGTGGTAGCCACTCGCGTGGGAGGCATCCCCGAACTGGTCGAAGACGGCGAGACCGGCTACCTGTTCGATGTAGCCGACGTCGACGGGATGGCTCGCCGGGCGGCCTCGATCCTCGGCGACGAGCGCGAACGAACACGCCTGGGCCGTCGCGGTCGCGAAGTGGCGGTCTCACGCTTCGCCACCGAAAAGATAATCCCTCAATATGAACACC
>DASTET010000543.1:0-2409 GCA_035709445.1 Blastocatellia bacterium
ACAGTTTCGAGCGAATTCGAGCGGCTCGTTTTCCGACTGAATTTGCTGGCGTACATTGCGCGGTCGGCGGCGATCAACAATTCATCGAGCGTATCGCCTTCGACGCCAAAACAGGCCCACCCTATGCTCGCGCCGAGCGAGACCCCCGACCCGTTGAAGCCGAAATCATGAGCGTCTACGGCCCGTTCGAGCCTACGGGCCATATCGACCACCTCATCAGAAGTCGATTGCGCCAGGATGACGAACTCGTCGCCCGCGTATCTGCAAAGAAAGTCTGACCCGCGCACCTGTGTTGACATCAATCTCCCGAACTCTCTAAGCGTCTGGTCGCCTACCGAATGGCCCAGCGTGTCGTTTATTTTCTTGAAGCCGTCGAGGTCTATCATAAGCAATGCGAAAGAGCCCGACACGCGATCGGCCTCAAGCGCCTCTTCCTGAAAGCGGCGTCTGAGCGCGCGCGCGTTTGCAAGCCCCGTAAGCGAATCGCTGAGCGCATTGGCCTCTGTCAGTTCGTGATGCAGGGCGTTTGCGATCGCGTCGGAGGCGAGCTTCGCCACCGCTTCTACGAGCCGCAAGTGGTCCGTATCGTACGGGCGCGATTCCGTAGAATAGAGCGCGAGCGCGCCGTATGTTTCGCCGCCCTTGGCAAGCGGGACGACCGCTGCCGTGTTGTACTGCTCGGGGACCTCTATTCTCAGCGCGTCGAAATCGAGGCGCGGGTCGCAATTGTGCATGGGCTGGCGGTTGGCGGTCACCCATCCGGCTATCCCCTGTCCCGCGGCCATCTTTCGATTCTTGATCCGCTCGGCGTTCTTGCCTGCGACGAGCGAGGCTTCGACCTCGCCCGAAGAATCGCGCAGCAGGTAGAGTGCGCAGGTCGTGTAGCTGACGATATCTTGCAGCCGGGATGAGAAGACCGCAAACGTGTCGCGCAGGTCGAGGCTCGTCCCTATCGTCTTCGCTATGTCGTAGAGCATTATGACTTCGCGGTGCGCGTTGCGGATCTTCTCGAAGGCGAGCCTTCCGGTGTCTTTCGCCCTCGGCTCTATTGCGGCGCTTTCGATCTGAGGTCTCAGGGTCTGCCGGTCTATCTTCTGCTCTTTTATCTCGGCTTCGAACTCCGGCAGGTGATCGAGAAATATGCGGACGACTTCGGGGTCATAGACTGCGCCGCTCGACCCTTTGATAATCTCTATCGCCTGATCGGGCGTCATTGCGCGTCGGTAGTGGCGGTCTTCGAGCAGCGTGTCGAAGCAATCGGCGACCGCGAGTATCCTTGCGGTGATGGGGATCTCTTCGCCCCCGAGCCCGTCAGGGTATCCGCGCCCGTCCCATCGCTCGTGATGATGGCGGACCACGGGGACGACCGGGTAAGGGAAGCCTACTCGCTCAAGAATCTCCGCGCCGACAGTCGTATGGACCTTCATCCTTTCATATTCGGCGGGGGTGAGCGGGCCGGGCTTGTTGAGTATGTAATCGGGGACAGCCAGCTTGCCTATGTCGTGAAGCAAGGCCCCGGCCTTGAGCGCCTCGACCTCCGCATCCGAGAGGTGAAACAGGCGGGCAAGCCCCGTGGCGTAAATCTGCACTCGCTGGACGTGATCGTGGTTGACTTCGTCTTTTGAGTCGATGGCGATGGCGAGCGCCTCTATGGTTCGCATGTGAAGATCGACCATCTGCTCGGCCTGGTTTATAGACGCCTGCACCTTATTCAGATAGTTCTTGTAAGTGAGATAGGTGGCGGCAAGTATCGGCACGCCCGTGATGAAGGAGTAGAACGAGATCGACTCGATCAGCTTGACTATGAGGCAGGCGGCCACGGCCCCCGCGAAATAGGTCACCGAGGTCCAGAGGAAAGACTCGCGCCACTTCTTCTTGATGTTCCGCCTGTCCCTGAGCGCGTTGACCGCGCTCACTATCCCTGAGTTGAGCAGGTACTGGAGCAGGGCCAGCAGCTCGGCTGCCAGAATCAACTGGCTTATATTCGACGAGAGCGCGGTGAGGTCGCCGAATACGAGAGTCACTATCGTCGAGGAGACGAAGACCGACAGGCTCATCACGGCGATATTGAAGGGAAGGACCTTGCGCCGGTTTGAGTAATGGAGCGAGCAGACGGCTGCGTTTGCCCCCGCAAGCACAACCGAGGGCGTCACGCCGTGCAGCAGCACCGAGATGAATATGAAGGTATCGTCGAGCGTCAAGGTGCTCGATATCTTCGGGATCTGTATGTTCGTGCGCGACACGACCAGTATGGTGACGATGCTCAGCAGGAACCATTCTTTATGAAACCGGCCTGCTGCCACGTCATAGAAAGCGCATGCGAAAATCGAGAGCCCTATGACGGACACGGCGGTTATGAGCCACCTGGAAGCCTTCGATTCTACAGTGACAGCCTTTTGCTCCATAACT
>DASTET010000544.1:0-4419 GCA_035709445.1 Blastocatellia bacterium
CCCCCCGACCCCTGACCCCCGACCCCTGACCCCTAGTATTGGATCACGCCTATCTTTTCCAGAACCCGCATGTACTCGAACACATCGTCGACCGAGATAGGCGTATAGGCGGCGGTGAGATAATCGCGTATGGCCTGAAGGCTGCGCTTCCCATCGACCAGGTTGAGCATCTCGTATAGCAGTATGTCGCCGCGCGGCTTTGCGCTTATGCGCTCGATGATCCGCAAATCTTCGGGGCTCGCGCGGTCTGCCACGTAATCGTAATAGTAGACATTCATCGGGCCTATGACCTTGCGCACGGGGATGCGGTCCGCCCTCGCCTGTCGCGGGCGGACGGCTTCTTTGGGGTTGCGGGGCTTGCTCTGTTCTTTCGTCTCCTTCTGCTCTCTCGGCTCAAGCACGAATACCGTCCGTTTTCCCCTTCGTTGCTCTGAGAACTGACCGGTGAGCAGTATCCAGGCGCCGCTCAATTGATCTACCAGCCCCTCGATCTTTGTCTCAAGCCCCCTGTCGCCGGGCACAAGCGCCATCACCGAAGAGAGCGTTTCGGCCTCGCGCTCGAGCGACCGCGCGATTATATTGCGCGCCTCTTCCTCTCCTTCAGGCCCGCTCGCCTCAAGCTCTCTCGCCCGCTCGCGCTCGACGGGGACGCGGCCCATCGCCCCGGCAAAGACCATGTCGGCCAGCCGGGCGGCCTCCCTCGCGCTTGCGCGCGCGAGAAAATACCCCGAAGCGGCGGCGATAAAGGTCGACCGCTTCATCTTCGTAGGATCGATGTTGGCCGGCGTGTCGTTGTTTGTGTGTATGAAGACGTCCGGCCAGTCGCGCAGGTAGATGGTCGGTATGCGGAAAGAGCCTTCCTGGTAGACATCGTGGTCGGAGCCCATCTCGTAGGGCGTGATGTCGGCGACGAAGCTGTCCTTCGAGCCTCCGGGCGAAACCAGCGCGTCCTCGAAACCGGCTCCACTGGCCGCTTTCACGCTGCCGTTGATCACGTAGCGGGCGAAGACGTCGGCGACGGTGTTAACCGAGCTCGGAATCGAAGCGGGGGTATGCGTCACATGAAGGACCGATCTGGTTATGGAGTAATTGCCCCCGACCATGTCGCAGTGAACGGCGGCCTTCATGCGCCGCACGATTTCGGGGTGCTCGGCAAAGTAAGCCAGCGTGCCGTTGATCTCGGGCGGCCATATAAACCTTATCGTGCGGCGCGGGCGGTCGATCTCGCCCCGGCGGATCAGCGCGTTGAGCGCGCGCGCGGCTTCGAGTATCGCCGCCGCCCCCGATGCGTTGTCGTTGGCTCCGGGCTTCTGGTGGCAGAGGTGACAGGAGAAGACTATCTCTTCGGAGCCGTCCGTCCCGGGTATTACGGCGGTCACCACGTCGTAATGCGCGGGCTTCATACTCGCCTGCACGACGGCGCGGAGCATGATCTGCTCGCCGCGCGCGAGACGGTCGCGGAACTCTTTCGCGCGCCGGAGCGAGATCATGAAAGCGAACCTGTTGTCCGGGTTGTAAGGCGACAGGTGGCCCCATCGCACGTTGTCCGCGTAATCGCCCGACCAGGCGGTCGTCTGATTCTGCTGGTAAGAGAGTATGCCGGCGGCCCCGCGCTCGTCACAGGCGAGCCGGTGGACTGCGGCGACGTTTCCGCCCGCGAGCACGATCTTGCCTTTTACCTCTTTGCCCTCGTAGTCGGCAGGCGACGTGCCCGCGCCTACATCGATGAGGGGCGCGCTGACATCGGCGGTCTGCGAATAATCGGCCAGCGAGACGCGCATCTCGTCATAATCGGCGATCTTCGCTCTCGCGGGCTCTATCTCCCAGAGCTGGCCTCGCTCGGCTTCCCACCCCGGAGTCGACTTCAATGTGTGATAGGTCTTCTCTCCGTCGGCGGCGAGACGTTCGATCTGGACCTGTTCCAGCCCGTACTCTTTCGCCCTGGCTGCGATATATTCGGCTGCGTGCGAGAACCCCGAAGACGCCTGCACGCGGTGATGGCGAGCGAGCTCGATTATGGTGTCTTTCGCGATCAGCCCGCTGATCTCCGAGGCGAGATGCGCGACCTCCTTATCGGTCAGAAGCGGCGTCTTGTTATAAGCGGGCGCGCCGTTTTGCCGGGCCGCTTCGGTAGGAAGCGGCTGCGTCTGGATCAGCAGAACAAGCAAAGCGAGCAGAAGGATTGTCTTCTTCATCGAGAGCTTCTCACTTCTGGCCCCTACTCCTGTTTCTCCCCGGCCCGCCGCAGGTTTATCCACCCCTGCCAGATAGACATAGCCGATGCATACGCATAGCCGAACATATAGATGAAGAGGAACGGCAACGTGCCGAAGATGCGGCTGTCGATGGCGTACCAGATAGTAAACAGGAAATAGAGAGCAAACGACAGCTCAAGCCATGGTATGATGGCGCGGCGCGGCACATAGCTCTTCTTGACCCAGGTCGTGTCCCGGTTACTCTCTATGCGGTATTTCGGCGTCCGCACGAACGGCGATTTTACGCCCATCATCGCTTCCAGGACGGCGCGCGCGTTGGAGAAAGTGAGCGCGATGCCCATGCTCATAACGAAGGGCATGTACTTGATCGAGCGGCGCCACGTCTTAGGATACAGGTACCACTGCGGCACGAGGTAGAAAGCCACTACCGAAAGAGTCGAAAACGTGAGCACGGGAACATCGAGCGCAAACAGGTGAAACAATCCCTGATTGTAACGCACGATCAGAATGGGCAGGTTGATAAGCGCGAGCACTATCACGAGCGGCGCGGCAAGGTTACCCGTCAGGCGAAAGAACTGTTCGAGCTTCACCCTGAGCGGCAGTCGCGGGTCGCGCCACATCCGCCCGAAGAGCTTCAGTCCTACCTGCACAACGCCCTTCGCCCAGCGTCGCTGCTGCGATTTGAAGGCGTTTATCTCGACCGGCAGCTCGGCGGGCACGTCTTCGTCGACGAGGTAGAGGAAGCGCCAGCCCATCAATTGCGCGCGGTACGAGAGGTCCGTGTCTTCGGCCAGCGTGTCGTGCTGCCAGTTGCCCGACCACTCTATCGCCTCGCGCCGCCACATCCCGGCCGTCCCGTTGAAGTTGAAGAACCCGCCACTGCGATTGCGCGCCGTCTGCTCGATGACGAAATGGCCGTCGAGCATTATGGCCTGCACCTTCGTCAGCAGCGAGTACTCGGCGTTTATGTGGCTCCATCGCATCTGCACCATCCCGATGCGCTCGTCGGTGAAGTAATCCACCATGCGGCGGATGCAGTCCGGACGCGGGGTGAAGTCCGCGTCGAATATCATAACAAGCTCGCCCGATGATTTCTTGAGCCCCGCTTCGAGCGCGCCCGCCTTGAACCCAATCCGGTCGGTCCGGTGGTGATAGGTTATGTCGAACCCCTGATCGAAAAACTTCTTGACCGCGCGCGACGCGATCTCACAGGTCTCGTCGGTCGAATCGTCTAGCACCTGTATCTCTAGAAGCTCGCGCGGGTAGTCGAGCCTTGTTACGCACTCGATCAGCCGCTCGGCCACGTACATCTCGTTAAAGAGCGGTAACTGGACGGTCACACGCGGCAGCTGGTTGGGCTCGTACCGGGCTTTCGGCTGCGGGCGATAATGGCGATACCGCAGGAAGAGATAGATCATGCGGTAGCGGTATATGCCGTATAAAGAGAGCAGGCCGAGTATCCCGAAATAGGCCCACATGAAATAAATGTCCAGAGCATCATTCTGGTTGAGATAGCTTATGTTGCCTCCTGGGTAGCTGCCCCCCTGCGCAGTTGTCGAGGCGAAGAACTTGTGTATGGCGTCTGTGCCTTCTGTGCGTATGCGATAGGCGTGGAGTTCCGCGCGAGCGGTCGCGCCCGGCTCGGCCCTGACCGACTCTATGACTCGCTCGATCCCGGGATACTCGACCGATAAAACATAGCGGCCCGGCTCGACGCTTTCGAAGACGAAAGAGCCGTCGCGGTCCGTCTTGGCCTCGTAGCTCCGACCGGTGTCGCTGTTGCGAGCGGTTATGAACAGCCAGGCCGTCGAGTGTCCGCGCACATCGCTGAGCGTCCCCTCGATTCGGGCCGGGACCTGGCAACGCGCCGGGTCGGTCAGGGCTACTAAGAATATCGTTGCGAGCAGCGACGACTTAAAGAGCTTCTTCATTTCCCACTTTCCGTTTTCCACTCTCCATCGATAAATGAAAAATGACAGGCATCTACCAAGCGGAAAGTATAGGGATGTATCGCGCCCGTTTCAAGAAGTCAGAAGCCAGAAGCCAGGAGTCAGAAGCCAGGAGTCAGAAGCCAGAAGCCCGAATCTTTCGCATCATCTCTCGATTGCAGCCGGGTGAAATAAATCAGAAGCAGTCCTTACAGACTTCTGGCTCCTGGCTTCTGACTTCTGGCTTCTATCTCAAAACCTTACGACCGTATCGG
>DASTET010000545.1:0-4495 GCA_035709445.1 Blastocatellia bacterium
CATCGCCGTTCTGCTCGTTGTACCTCGGCCTGTACTCGCGCTCTTCTCCGGGCATAGGGTTGTTATTCTCTATCGTCGCTTTGGAGCTGTAGGTGAAATCCTCTTTGACCGGCAGCTTCTCGACCCAGTCGTTTACCCAGGCGCTTCCGAGCATTATCACGTTTTTGTTCTTGAGGTCTTCGGCGCTTATGGTCCGGCTCTGCTTGAGCAGCAGCGACTTGCCTGACGCCTGAAAGAGCTGAGTCAGGTGAAACAGCCCTATGGCCTCGCCCATCCCCGTGTAATCTTCGGAAGAGAGTATGAGCCTCGGCATGTGGTTCTGCTTCATCACAAGCTTGTCTCTCAGCTCGTTGGCCATTCGCGCAGCCTGTTCGGGCGCGATCTCCATTGAGTCCTTCAGAAGCACATCCGGGTCGGCATTATTCGAGAAGCGGTATAGCGGCGGGTTGCTCAAAACGGCCAGGGTCTGAGCCTCCGATTTCAGAAAGGGCTCCCAGACTGTGCCTGGAACGGCCTGCTGGCTGGACGAGGCCGCCGCCTGTGTCTGGCTGCGCAGGCTTATATTTGAGAATGCCAGCAGGGCCACCGCGATAGAGAGTATGACGACACAGGCGATCAGCGCGCCCTTCCATACCTTCTCCCTGTCGACGCTTTGGGGATCGTTATCGAGCGTTGCGGCTGGCGGCGCGGACAGCGACCGCGCGTCGCCAGCAAATACTGCCTCATCTTTGTTCGCGCCCTGTATATAAGAAAAGACGACCCTGTAATGACCTTTAGGCAGATCGATGAGGACCCTGTCCGGCTTCCCTTCGGTCTCGTAATACTCTTGAAGCTTGGACCTGAGCCTTTTGGCCTGCACCCGCACTACCGAATCGATGCGGGGGTCGAAATCGCTGCTGCGCCCCAGGACCTGTGTGGCTATCGTGTACTCTTTAAGCTGGGCATCGGGGTTGGCTATCGCTTCCTGGACAAGATACTGGAGGAGCGAGATGAGATGCTCTGATCCCTGAAACGCGCGACTGTGGAGGAGCTTCTCAAGCTGATCAAGCTTCTCTTCGTCGGTAGGCTCCGCCGAATGAAAAAAGCCTTCTTCTACCTGCAACATCTCTCTAGTCATAACGATAACTTCTGATTCTTATTGAGACGACCGATTATTGAGGTTTTTAGGCAACACAATTATACCCGTATTAGTTTTCAGGACAAGCGCAAATCAGGCTGAGAATATTCGCACGTCCTCTGCGGTTATTCTATTCTTTTGCGGCGAATCCGATCTAAGTTGAATACATGCGGCTTTTTCTGTTAGAAGTTCATCGCATGAAGTCCCATATAAAGCTGCCGGTACTGGCATCACTTGTTATGATCGGCGCTTGCGCAGTTGTCCTGCCCGCGCTGACTCAGGATTCACCAAGACCTGCCGCGCCGTCGTCGCGCGAAGACGCATACCGCGCTAACAACATAGGCGTCGCGCTCCTCGAACAATTCAATTACAAGGACGCGGTCGAAAGCTTTCGCCGCGCGCTCGCGCTCGACCCGAAGCTCGCAATAGCACGGACGAATCTCGCCATAGCGCTCTACAACCTGCCGGACATACCGGCCTCGCTCGCGGAGGCCCGCCGCGCCGCCGATCTTATGCCCGATGCGCCGCAGCCTCATTACATGCTCGGCCTCATCGCCCGAACGCAGAACCGTTTTGACGACGCTACGAGATCGTTTCAACAGGTGCTCCGGATAGACCCGCGCGACGTTGGGGCCAACGTCAATCTCGCTCAGCTCTACATGCAGCAGCGAAAATACCAGGAAGCGCTCGGCCTGCTTCGCACAGCCATCGAGAGCGAGCCGTATAACGTGACGGCGACTTACAACCTGGCCATCTCGCTTCTTCGCTCAGGCCAGCGCGAAGAAGGCCAGCGTTTCATGCAGAAGTTTCAATCGCTGCGCGACAGCAACTACGGCACGGTGATCGGTCTCAATTACCTGGAACAGGGGCGGTACTCCGAAGCGGTCTCTTCGACCGGGGCTGAAGCCGAGCTTGTAGATGCGGCAACGCCCGATGTCAAATTCATCGATTCGACGCAATCCGCCCTTCCAAAGCCGGGCGGCGATAAGACGCGACAGGGCGCGGCCTCGCCGTTTGGCCGCAGCCTCAGAGTCTCCGAGCTTGTCGCCTCGCTCAGCGGCGACGTGGCGATGATCGATTACGACGGCGACGGCGATCTCGACCTTTTTGAAGTAGGACCGGCTGTTCGCCGTCTCTATAGAAATGACGGCGGCAAATTCATAGATGTCACCGAAGGGTCGGGGCTCGCTTCCGAGCCTGGCAAGTCTATCGGGATCAGCGCCGTAGCGGGCGATTACGACAACGACAGCCGACCCGATCTTTTCGTGCTCGGACCAGGCGGGCTTTCGCTTTACAGGAATGAAGGCGGCGGGAAGTTCTCCGATCAAACCTCGGCAGCCTCGCTGCCTGCGTATCCTCATCTGGCCCTCTCAGCGGCGTTCGTCGATATAGACCACGACGGCGACCTCGATATCTTTATAGCCGGGCTTGCAGACCTGACAAAACTGCCCTCTTCGGCGGATGCGCAGTTGAGATTTCCCGATGACTTTCCGGGTGCGCCGAATCTTCTCCTCAGGAATAACGGTAACGGCAAATTCACAGACATAACGGCGACGGCGCAGGTTGCCGGGAAGCTTACTCGCGCCGTGGCCGTCGTGCCTACGGATTATGACAACCGGCGTGACATTGATTTGCTGATAGTCAATTACGGCGCTGCGCCTACGCTTTTTAGAAACCTGCGCGACGGCACGTTCAGCGATGTAGCGGAGAGCGTGGGGCTGACAGCCAGAGGGAACTTCACATGCGCCGCCGCCGCGGATGTGAACAAAGACGGGTTCACAGACTTTTTCTTAGGGCGATCAGACGGGGCAGGGGTCTTTGCATTGAGCGACGGCCAGGGGCGATTCACCACGCAGGATGCGCCCTCGGCGACGGACCGCGCGACCGCCGCTCAGTTTCTCGATTACGACAACGACGGTCTTATCGATCTGGTCGCGCTATCGAGCGCGGGGCTCGGCGTAGTGCGCAACCTGGGGAGCCGGTGGTCGGATGTGAGCGGGCAGGCGGCAGCGCCCGGTCTGCTTGCCGGACATTCGCGCTCTTTCGCGTCGGGTGATACGGACGCGGACGGGGATACGGACCTGATCGCGCGACTCTCGTCGGGAGAGATGAAGGCGGCGCGAAACGAAGGCGGCAACCGCAATCACTCGCTCCGCGTGAGTCTCACGGCGAAGGTGAGCAATCGCAGCAGCGTCGCATCAAAGGTCGAGGCCCGAGCGGGGAGCCTGCGCCAGAAGCTCGAAACCTATGCGGCGAGCCCCGCGCCTGCGCCCGCCGATCTGATCTTCGGGCTTGGCGCGCGAGCTTCGGTCGACGCGGTCCGGGTGCTCTGGCCCGCAGGCATAGTGCAGGCGGAGACCGAGATCGCGCGGAGCGCAAGAAAATTATCGGCGGTCGCGACGGCGCTTGCCGTCACCGAGATCGACCGCAAGCCTTCATCCTGCCCTTACCTTTATACCTGGAACGGCGAGCGATTCGAGTTCATCACCGACTTTATGGGCGGCGGCGAGATGGGGTACTGGGTCGCGCCGGGCGTGCGCAATGACCCCGACCCGGACGAGTACGTCCGCATTCGAGGCGATCAGCTCAAACCGCGCGACGGCCGCTATGAGATTCGCGTGACGAACGAGCTTGAAGAAGCCCTGTTCGTCGACCGATTGCAACTGGTCGCAATCGGGCACCCGGAAGGGACGGAGGTCTTCCCCAACGAGGGCCTGGTCGGCCCGCCGCGCCCGCCGTTCAAGCTCTACGTGACGCGCGATCTGCGCCCGCCCGCAAGCGCCACAGACCATCACGGCCACGATGTGCTCGATCGCATCACGCATATAGACCGCAAGTACCCTGATGATTTTCAACTGCACCGGATTCGCGGGTACGCGAAAGAGCACGCATTGACTCTCGATCTGGGCGAAACGAGCATAACCCGCACATTACTTCTTCTCACGGGCTGGACCGATTACTCATTTTCAAGCGACAACGTCGCCGCTCATCAGGCGGGGCTCGGTCTGAAGCCGCCCGCGTTGCAGGTCAAAGACAGCCGGGGCGAATGGAAGACGTTGATCGATAACATAGGCTTTCCCGTAGGCCGGCCTCAGACGATCGTCGTCGATCTGACGGGCAAGCTTCCGGCGCGCGCCCGCGAGGTCCGCATAGTCACAAACATGCGCATATACTGGGACCAGGTGCTTGTCGACACATCTGAAGGCGGGTTCCCGTTCGAGATGACCCGGCTCGAAGCCGCGCGGGCCGAACTTCGATGGAGAGGGTTTTCGGCTGAAGTGACTCCCGATGGCCGCGAGCCTTTCGGGTATGACTACGACCGCGTCTCTTTAACCTCGCCCTGGAAAGTGATGCCGGGCCGCTACACGCGGGAAGGCG
>DASTET010000546.1:0-3211 GCA_035709445.1 Blastocatellia bacterium
TCTATTTCGAGGTCCGCATTGATCGGGGACCTGAACTCAATTTCGACGTCGCCGTTTGCGGTGCTGAACTCGAGCGGCTCGCCCGGCGTCACGCTCTCGAAGACGACCTTGATGTTGCCGCTGGCGGCGTTAGACCTGACCGCGCCGGTTATATCGTTGAGCTCTATCGAGCCGCTGGCGGTGTTGATAGCGATCTTGCCCTGGGCCTCGGAGAGCGCGACGTCCCCGCTTGCAGTGTTGAGCGTGATGTCGCCGATAATGTCGTTAAGCTGTATATCGCCGCTCGCCGTGTTGATCGAAAGAGCGCTCTTGAGATCAGCGATCGTAATACTGCCGCTGGCGGTCTCTAGAGTAACGAGCTTGAGCGTGCGAGGCAGCTTGATTTCGTACCTCACTTCTACGCTCCTGCCGCGAGGGGGCGCGGTCCGGAATTTCAGGAGGCCGTCGCTCTCTGAAAAATAGACCTCGGTGTTGCGACGGTCGGTTCTCGACCCCCCGCGTTTTATGACGCGAACTTCGGCCTGCGGCTGGTCCCATCCTTCAATTGAGACCTCGCCGTTCGGGTTGTTTATCGAAAAGCGCGACGCGGCGGTCATCTGAAAAGTCCTTGTGATGACCGTCTCACGACTGGAAACCGACGCGCCCTCTTCGTCGAGCCTTTTCTCGCCTGCTTCCGCGACGGCCGTCACGGGCGGATTATCTCTCGTGCGCGCGCGGTTGCTGATAGAGCGTCCTATCAGCAGAAATCCGAGGAACATCGCCCCGAAAAGACCTATAGCGACGAGCGCGACGATCCAGCCCCAGGCAGAGCGCGGTTTCGGCGGAGAATAGGCCGGGGTCTGCGGCATTGGAGGCCCGCCTACCGACGGCTGATAGTAGCCCTGCTGGGGCGGCGTATAAACAGGCGCCGTCCTGCTGCCCTGATGCGGCGCGGTATCGGCCTGGCGGCGAGACGCGCGGGGGTCCGTCTCAGGGTTCATCATCTGCGTGGGTATATGCTCTTCCTGAAACTGCCCGCTCGGTTTGCCACAGTAGCGGCAGAATCGCTGGCCCGCAAATAACTCTTTGCCGCAATTTTCGCACTGTGTAGCCATAACGTTAAATAATACCCGCGCGCCGGAAGAAATGTTCCGCCCACAAGCCCCTTACAGTCGCTAACTGAACAGGGGCCGGCCCGGCGGCTGCCCCTGACCGAAACTGTTTATTGCGTTGTAACGCTGATCGAACAGCCGGTCAATGGAATCGACCTCGCCCGTAATCTCTGCGGCTGCCGACTTCAAACCTTCGGCGGTGGAGGATTTCGTCTTCAGCTCGTTTACCTTCGCTTCGAGCCGGTCGACGTGCTCGACAAGCGCCAGATCGAATTGATATATGGAGTCGAGCTCGGCCTGCTCTATCTTCACCACGTCGAAGAACCCCGAATAACCGTAGCTCGCGAAACGGACCCGGTTTTCGAGCCGGTCGACTCGCTTTATCGCCGAATCGACGGGGCCGACTTCAAAGAGCCGCCCGCCCCCGCTCAGCTCGCGAACAACGTCTGTGAGCGGCGCTTTGAGCGAGCGCAGCCGGTCGGCCAGCCGCTCGCGATGCAATTTGTCTATATCGCGGCGGCGCTCGCGGTCGACATAGCCGCTATAGCCGGGTATCTTATCCGCCAGTCGTTCGAGCCAGTTCCGTTGATCCTTCATATTCGAACTCATTTTACCACGTCCTCCGTTATCGAAGCTGTTTCGGCAAGCGCCCGCATCAGACGGCGCGGCTCATGCAGGGCTGACAGTCGGGCGGGATTCTTATAAGTATGCGTTACGGCTACCCTGCCGACGAGCTTGCAGGCGCTTTCCCGCTCCCGTTATGCCCGACAAGCTCTCGCAGATACTGTTCGTAAACCTCGCGGTCCGCCGCGGGCATGCTTCTAATATAAACGCCGACCGCCCAGTTCATGCCGTCGCCGAGCGGCTTATACCAGGCCGCAAACCCGGTGAGTCGAATGGTCGCCGATGGAAGGTCGACCTCCATCTCAAGCTTGTTTTTGAAGGCGATCGTATGGTCGCGGATTATATTCAGCCGCCCGGTCTCGACTGTCCCGGTCTGTACGCGCATCCCCTGCACACCCAGGTCTAAAACAAGTCCTTGAATGACGCGCGAACGCCTTCCTTCATCGCTCTGGTCAATAATGGTCAACCGCATGGGGAGCGGCTCAGGCGGAGGGGGGATGCTGCGCTGCTCTCTGGCTTCTTCCGGCTCGGCAGCGACCTTAGCCTCATCGACGAGCCGGGCGCCGTCCGCAGTGCAAAACCTATTGACTTCAGAATACTCGCGTCCACACGAAGGACATTTCTTCATGCTTCACTCCTTCAAATAGCTGTTTGATTAAATCACGAGTCAGCCCCAAACTCAATGCGGCTGAATCAACAGGCAGGCTATACCCATTGTTCATAACCTGATGAGAGGCTACAATCCAGGTTCTTCGAGCGGTATAACTGAGAGACAGATCAGAAAAAATGTAATACATTATCGGGCATAGCAGGGCCGCTATCTGGTTTAAAGGGGGACGTTATGAACCGGCTACTTGAAAATAGCTTGCATCGAGACCTGACCCACCTGATGGTGATTCTTGTCTCTGTCGCTGTTATGGCAACGGTAACGCAAACCGCATTCGCCCAGGCGCAAGCGCCAGAGGCCCCGCCCACCCGGCAAGACAACTTCCGCGAGGTCATTCACGGCGTCGAGATCATAGACCCTTACCGCTGGCTCGAAGATCAAAACAGCCCTGAGACGCGACAGTGGATCGATGCGCAAAACAGGTACGCTCACTCCTTGCTCAACGGCCTGCCATCGCGCCCGCTTATACAGAAACGGTTGGCCGAGTTGATGCGTATAGACACGGTCAGCGCGCCCTTTGAACGGGGCGGACGGTACTTTCTATTTAAGAAGCGCGCAGAGGATGACCTCTCGATTCTCTACGTGCGCAGGGGGCTTAAGGGCCAGGACGAAGTGCTCATCGACCCGCACACGCTCAGCCCCGATCATACGACGAACATCGGCCTCAATGATGTTTCCGGTGACGGCAGATTTATTGTTTACAGCATACGGCGCGGCGGCGAGGACGAGACCGAGCTTCGCGTGATGGACGTAGATGCCCGCAAGGACCTGCCAGACCGGCTGCCGAGGGCCTTGTATCGCGGCGTCTCTTTCAAGAAAGATGGCAGCG
>DASTET010000547.1:0-4608 GCA_035709445.1 Blastocatellia bacterium
GGAAATCGATCGGGTCGGGATTGAATACCCACGCGCCGCCGAACAGATCCGCGTACTTCAACTGAAGAGAGAGCGACTGCCATCCGCCTGTGGATGCGCCTTCCAGTATCCGCGCATACGGCTTGCCAATCGCGCGGTACTCTTTCTCCACATACGGGATCAACTCCTGAGTGAGAGCATCGCCGTACGGCCCGTTGTTGGCCGAGTTCACGCCGTATCCGTCGGGGAAAAACGGGCTGGGCTCGACGAAGGTGACGGCCAGAAAGCGGGGGAAATTGTCCGAAGCCCATTCCTGGAAAAACTCGTATCCGGGCTGGACGTTAGACGATGCTCTCAATCCTTCCTGTTGCCTCAGACTGCCCGGGTCTTCGTTGAAGTAGAATGCCGGGCTGCCGACGTACCCTTGAGCATAGACGACCGGGTAGCGAATTTCAGGGTGCTCGTCGTAGCCTTTCGGCAGGATGACGGTCGCGCCCAGATAGACCGGCACGCCCCAGAACCTGCTCAAAAGCTCGCTCTTGAATTTGACGCGCCTCACCCATTTAGTCTCCTTCGGCGGTTCGCCGGGCGGTACCACGCGATTGAGCAGGAGGCTTACTTTAAACCCCGCCGCCGGGTCGAGACGGACCTTTTGAACATCGCTATAGAGATTGCCGGGCGAGACGTTGAAGAATCGCCCGTCCATATCCCAATGCACCCAGACGGTGCGACCGTCGCTGCGCTGGCATCTCGTATAGACGTTGAGCATCGCCTGGACGTAGTAATCGCCCGCAGGCAGTTGCGCGAGACTCTCAACGGGATGGCCGAATGTGGTCTGATCGATGACGGCGACCTGGCCCGGTTGAAGCCCGTCCGCGTCGACGCCGAAAATCGGGACAGCGTTCGGCGCTATTTGAAGGCGCGGTTCTGGGCGTTCTGACCGGGCGATGACAAGTATTACCCGGCCTGTGATCGGGCCTGGGTGGGCGGCCTTATCATAGGATATTTCGAACCGAGTCTCCGCACGCGCAATGGAACACAGCAATGCCTGAAAGAGAACCAGGACGGCTATACGAGCGAGCTTCTTCATGGTTGTGCTCTCGGAGAATGGGGCATAAAGAATGGACGGGATATACAGGATTAACAGAAGAGAAGAGTTAATCCTGTATATCCTGCTCATCTCCAGCGCGCTTCGGATCAGAAGTTCACCTTCAGCGCGAACTGAATGATTCGAGGGTTCACGGAGGTCGCCGAAATCACGCCGAACGTGGCCGACGAGGCGTTCGTGCTGGGGTTGGCGAACTGCGTGTGATTGAACGCATTGAAGAACTCTGTGCGGAACTCGATGTTGCCGCCTTCGCCTATCCACTTCACCGGCGTTCGCTTGATCACCGCGATATCGGAGTTGTTCTGGTGGGGACCAAAGAGTATTCCGACCCCGCTGTTGCCGAAAGCGGTGGCCGTGCCGTCATCCCCTATCACGGGCCAGGCGGGCGAACCGGCCACGTTGCGGGCGATGCAATCTCTCTTGATGTAGTTATCAAGCCTGCTGTGCAGCGAGCCCGAAGTGGCCAGGTCGTCGTGCGAGCAACCGGGAGCGAGCTGAACCCGGTCGGCTGTGATCCCGAAGATATTGGTCGCGTTGGTCCCGGTCAAAGTCAGGGGCCGGCCCGATTGGATCGTTGTGATACCTGCAAGCGCCCAGCCGCCAAACAGATTGTTCAGGAACGCGTTGAACCTTGTCGGGCTCGGCAGGTAATAGATATAGCTGAGCACGAAACGGTGCTCGCGGTTGAAATCGCTGCGACCATAATTGGCGCGGTCGTTGACCTGATCCCCCGACACGGTGCCTCCCCCCGCCAGCGTGTTCGTCGCGCCGTTGCTGTAAGCATGCGAAAAAGTGTAGGCCGCGAGGAACTGCAACCCGCTGCTCAGCCTCTTTGTGACGCTGACCTCAAGCCCGTCGTAGCGCGAGAAGGCTGACGAGTCGATATCGACGAGACCGTTCGGGACGAAACCTAAGATCGGCACGCGCCTCCTGACGTTGGCGAATGTGTTAGTCGTCTCGCCGCGAATCGGATTGTTCGGGCTTGCTAGCTGAGCCTGGTTGAGCGAATGGGCCAGGATCAGATGCGTGCCCTTCGTCCCGACATAGCCCACTTCGAGCAGGAGGTTACTGCCGAGATCGGTCTGGAGATTCAGGCTGTACTGCTGAGTCACAGGCGGGCGGTAGCGCGGGTCGACAAAATTCAAGACCGTCCCGGTCGTCTGTGAGTAGGGCTGAAAGACCGGGAAAGACAGCTCAGGCCCGAACGGACTGGCAAAGCTCAGAGTCCCGTTCGCCGGGAATTGCACCAGCCGCGCCGCAGCGAACGGCGGTCCCGCCGCAAGCTGTATGAAGGGCTGCCCCGTAGCACGCGAAAAGTACATGCCGTAGCCGCCGCGCAAGACCATGCGATGCGTGAACGCCAATGCCGTGTGCGGCAATTGCCAGGCAAACCCGACTCGCGGGCCTATATTGTTCTGGTTCTCGCCCAGTATCCCGTAATTGTTATCCAGCCGTGTCACCCCTGCGGGCACTTCACCGGGAAAGTCTTTTGAGACGACAAACCCCGCCAGAGTGCCCGTGGCTGGCGGGTTGGGGTCGGCCAGCCGGATGTCGAATCCGCTGTTTCGGCCTCCCTTATCGGCAAGGTTTCCGAGGTGCTCGTATCGCAGACCCAGAAACAGGCTGAACGAGGGCGCGAGCTTTATGTCATCTTGAATAAAGGCGTTCGCATCGAAGACCCTCCAGTTGCGGTCGAGCACCCCCGGAATATCGAGCGACGCAAGGACGTTGCTAAACGGGAGGCCGGTCCCGCCCGAGGCCACAGGCCCGCCGGGGCGACCGAGCAAAAAGTCGGCCCAGTTGCCGAAGATCACCCCGCCGAAGAAATGGAAGTCTATAAGATTCAGCCGGGTCTTCGTTATGCCTCCGCCAGCCCGCAGCGTGTGCCGCCCGCGTATGTATGTCAGCGAGTCCTGAATGTTGAAATGGTCCTGGCTAAGGGTCAGGCCCTGTCCGTTCCCTCCGAGCGTCAGCGACCCCTGCACCGAAATCTCAGGGAAGGGGTCTGCATTCGACGGCGCGGTCACTCCTATGTCCGACCATTTGAATATCTCCTCTTGAACCGTCGGGACGTGTATTCGATGATAGCCGAACTGCGCCTGGTTGATGAGGTTCGCTCTGAAGGTATGAGTGTGAGAGAGCGAAAAGTTCCGCATACGGTTGTCGGTAAGCAGGGAGAAGCCGGGGATGCCGGACCCGCCCAGATTGGGCGGCGGGATCGGCTGAACCTGCTCCGAGTTGGCGAAGAAGAAGCGCCCCGCCAACTGGCTCTTCTCATTGATCTGGTAGTCCAGGTTGGCGATGAACTGGTCTTCATCGAACTTCGCAGGGATGCTGAAAGAGGAGAACCCGCCAAACGGCACGGCGGGGTTGATCACCTGCGGGCTGGGAATCACGAACTCGCCGTTCGGCGCTTTCAGGTTCAACAGCGCGAGCGCCTGAGGACTGATGTTTGAGCCATCGGCTGCAACAGTCGCCGCCCCGACGCAGCCTCCCGTCAGCGCAATGTGAATGAAACCGCATTGCCCTGCAAAGAGTCTCCCAATCGCCTCGCGCGAGCGGTCGCTTGTAAACGGCGGGGAGAAGACCGAGCTGGTCGCGCTCCCATCCAGACCGTTCAGTTGTCGCATCCCCTGATAGGAGCCGAAGAAATGAAGCTTGTCTTTTTTGATAGGCCCCCCGATCGTAAACCCGAACTGGTTCTGCCTCAGCAGTCCTTTGGGCTGGCCGGCCCGATTACGGAAGAAGCTGTTCGCGTTGAGCGCGTCGTTGCGGAAGAACTCGAAGGCGCTGCCGTGAAATTCGTTGCTGCCGCTCCTGGTTACCACGTCGACGACCGCGCCCGCATTTCGCCCGCGCGAGGCGTCGAACTGGCCCGTCTGGACCTTGAATTCCTGGATCGCATCCGGGTTGGGGACGGCGGGGCCGCCGCTAAAGAAGCCGCTCGACTGAAGATCGTTTATCTGCACCCCGTTCATCTGAATGTTGGTGTCTCTTGCAAATGAGCCGTGAGTTCGGATGTCGTCACCCTGGCCCCCGCGTCCGAGCGCGCCTGCGTTGGTTATCTCGGAAGCCACGCCCGGCGAGAGATTGATGATCTGAAGGTAGTTGCGCGTGACGAGCGGGAGATTGCTGACGAGCGCTCGGCCCGTGACGTGGCCGAGCGAAGCCGTTTCGGTTTGCAGCAATTCCGCTTCAGCCGTTATGTCTACGGTCGCGCTTACCTCTCCGACTTCAAGCTGCACATCGAGCCTGGCCGTCTCTGTCACGTTGATGCGCAGCCCCGACTTGGCTGCGGACTTGAAACCTTCTTTCGATATCTCAATACGGTAAGAGCCGGGCAACAGCAGCGGGATGAGGTAGATGCCGCTCTCGTTCGTAGCAACAGTGCGGACCTCTCCCGTTGCTTCGTTGCTGACTTTCACCTGTGCTTCATGCACGACTGCCCGGTTGCTGTCGGTCACCGTGCCGGTCAACGCGCCCGTGCTGGCAGTCTGCGCCAGCGCCCTTATCGGGAGAAT
>DASTET010000548.1:0-6325 GCA_035709445.1 Blastocatellia bacterium
CGGTTTATATCATCTCTAATAGGAGGCTAATCCCTTGTTGGCTTTCTCACGCGAAAGTGCAGGAAATAGGCCACGACCTGCGCATCCTGCATGTCAGGGCAGGCGCGGACCGTTTCGTCGCTTGGTCGCGGTTCTTCCATCCGCTCAAGCAAAAAACCGGTCTCGATTAAGAGATTGACCCACTGACTTACGGTGCGGGTGAACCGTGGCGTCTTGAACTTCTTCAGGCCGGCCTTCGCTTCAGGCGGCGCTGCGCCGAAGAGCCACTCACTCACCTCTCCTTCGAGATTGTGAAAATAGCCGCCTACTTCTATGGCGTAAGTGATGCCCCGCTCATCGCGAAGGTTGCGGCGATGCGGGGTGTCAAAGCACGGATGGGTTATGGAGAACTGAAGAAAACCGCCCGGTCTCAAAACGCGGTACGCTTCGGCGAGGGCGCGGTCTGTTTCGGGAATATCCATGAGACTCATGAAGCCCGTGGCAAAGTCGAATGACTCGTCGGCGAAGGGCAGCTCGACGGCGCTGGCTACGCAGAAATCTATTCCAAGCCGCTCGGCCAGCTCGCGCTGCCGGGCATGGTGGATAAAGACCTCCGAAATATCGATCGCCGTCACCCGCGCTCCGTGTTTCGCCAGCAACCGCGTGTTGTGACCTTCCCCGCACCCGATATCGACGCCTTCCAGTCCATCGACCTGCGGCAGCATGTCGAAGAATGCCGGGGTATTAAGATAGTCGCGATAGACGTCGTAGCCGGCCCTTGAGAGTCTTGTCCAGGCGTCTGCGTTATCGTTCCAATACTGTCCGGCTTCTCTGTGATTCATTTCAAGCTAAGTACTCAGAGCCTGCTGAGATGTGAATGATGAAAAGCAGCGGAGGACCATCGCCAATCCGTCTCAGCTTTTATCCTCCGCTACAATTCACCACTCTTTACTTTTCACTTGTATCTGCTCAGCTCCGTAGGGGCGACCTCTCGATAGCAACCTGGCTCCGCCTGAAAGCCTGGCTCCAGAGGAGCTACCTGCCGAGCATTCAATAGAGGTAGCTCCTATGGAGCTGCGAAATAGCGCGTTCCTCTTTCTATCGAGAGGAGGCCGCTACGCGGCTTTTCGGCTGAGCAGTTACTTTCACTTCTCACTTTTCACTTGTTACCTGCCGTTCGCCCGTTGTGATAATTCGGGTAAGGCGGTCGTTTGTGCTGCTGAGGCGGGTTCTTTTTCAGCTCGTCCATCAGCACCTCAACCGCTTTTTCAAGCTGAGGGTCACGGCCCTGACGCCAGGCCGCCGGGTCCATCTCGACCTCGATGTCCGGGGCAACGCCGCGATTTTCGACCTCCCATTCGCCGTCGAGTCCATAGATCGCTGCGTTTGGCGCGGTGACGAAACCGCCGTCCATCAACTGCGGCATGGCGAACGCCGCGACAAGCCCGCCCCACGTCCGCTTCCCGACGAGCGGGCCGATCTTCATCTTGCGGAAGTACCACGGCAAAGCGTCGCCGCCCGACCCGGCAAGCTCGTTTATGATCATCGCCTTCGGGCCGTATATTGCGCCGAGCGGAGTCGGGATGTCGCGCCCGTCGCGGAACGCGATCATGTTAAGAAGCGGACGGCTCAGGTATTCGACTATGTAATCGGCGAGCGAGCCTCCGCCGTTATAACGCTCGTCGATCACCGCGCCGTTCTTCTGCGACTGCGCGAAGAAGTAGCGGTTGAAGGAGGTGTAGCCGGGGCCGCTCGTGTCCGGAACGTAGACGTAGGCGAGCTGGCCGCCGCTCATCTCATCAACCTTGCGGCGATTGTTCTCGACCCAGTTCAGGTTTCGAAGCCCCCCCTCGCTCGCAACGGGAACAACCGCGACCTGGCGC
Source organism: Blastocatellia bacterium (assembly GCA_035709445.1). GTDB lineage: Bacteria > Acidobacteriota > Blastocatellia > UBA7656 > UBA7656 > DASTET01. Next base: position 1,863 of record DASTET010000548.1, read on the forward strand.
GAGCTCGTCCCGTCAGGATTCGGGCCGACGCGAATGACAACCTGCTTGTTGGCCGTGCTTTCAAAGTAAGCATAGATATTGTCGCTGGCCGTGAGGTTGCGGCCATTGACCGCAAGCAGGTACTCGCCCTCTTTGACGTTCACTCCGGGTTGAGTGAGCGGGGCGCGAAGCTGCGGGTTCCAGTTCTCGCCGCTGTAGACCCTGGCGAATCGGTAACGACCGTTCTCTATACGGTAATCCGCCCCTAGCAGTCCGCCCGGCACGAAGTTCGGGCGAGGCACTTCGCCGCCGCGAATAAACATGTGCCCGACCGTTATATGGTTGAGCATCTCTGTGAAGAGATAATTCAGATCGCTGCGGTGGGCGACCGATTCGAGATACGGCTCGTACTTCTTCTTGAACTCCGCGATATTGACGCCGTGCGTGCCGGGGTCGTAGAAGAAGTCGCGCTCGCCGCGCCACACTTCGTTGTACATCTGCCGCCACTCGGCCTTCGGGTCGACGGCGACTTCCATCTCCGCCGTCTTCAATATGCTCGGCCCGCCGGGGGCTCCCGGCGGCATAGGCGCGCCCAGGGTCGCGGTCGAAGCAATCACCCAGTTCGGCCCCTGGCGATAGAGGATCTTCTCGCCATTCGCTGAAACTTCAAACCCTTGAATCCCGTCGACCGCCCTGTCGAATTTGCGCTTTTCAAGATCGAACTTGTGAAGCGTAAACCCCGGAGGGCCGATGGGCGCAGCCGGAGGCGGGCCAAGCTCAAGGACGTAAATCATCCCGGCCTTGCCAGCCTGAAGCCCCACGAAGTTGCGCGACGGGATCGGAAGCGCAATGATGCGCTGGCTTATGCCGTCAAGGTCGATGCGGACCGGCTCGGCCTCTTTCTTAGGCGCGCGTGGGCCGGCGGCGGCGGGCTGCGCCTGAGCCGGAGCCTGCGCCCCCTCATCCTTTTTCTCTCCGCCCTGGTCGGGTGTTGCGGCGGGGCGGTCTTCTTCTTTCTTCTCTTCCTGAACCTTCTCTTCGTCGCTTTCGGGCGCGAGAGGCGAGGGCAGGTCGTTGCGAAGCACGATGGCATAGACGCTGCGAGACGATTGGTGCGGGAACGTCGACATCTCGGCGAAGCTAAAGGCCGGGCCGAGGTTCGTGCTCGCGGTGAAGTAAAGGTACTTGCCGCTCTTATCGAAATCGGCGTATCGCGCGTCGCTCATGCCATCGGTGAGCTGGTGAGCCTTCGCGGTTTCGAGCGAGTAAACAAAGACTGCGCGAAGGCGATTGTCTACCTGTCGCGTATAACCAATCCACCTGCTATCAGGCGACCAGAACGGCTGCATCACGGCATTGTTCAGCCCGATAGGGTTCTGGTCAATCTTAACCGGCTGGCCTTTTTCGATCTCCAGGTAATAGAGGTTCAGCGCCTTGTCGTAGTAGGCGATCTTCTTGCTGTCCGGAGACCAGGTTGCTGAATAATAAAACGTCGGCGGGTTGCCGAGCTTTATCTTTTTCACATCGCCCATGCCTGTTTGATTGCGCAGGTGCAATTCGTACTCGCCCGACTCGTCCGAAAAGTAAGCAATCCATTTCCCGTCAGGGGACCAGGACGGGTCGCGCTCCATCACGCCGGCAGTGCTGGTGATGTTTCGCGGGTCGCCTTTTTGGGCGGGCACGGTAAGAATCTCGCCCCGCGCTTCAAAGACCGCCCGCGCGCCCGTCGGCGAGATCATGGCGTTTGTGATACGCTGCCCGACCTTTTCAAATCGAGGGCGCACCCACGCCATGTCGCCGGCGACGCGAACGTTTACCGGGCTGGCTTTGCCCGATCTCAGATCGTAGAGGTGAATCGAGCCGAATCGTTCGAAGGCGATGGCGCCCGGCCCGGCTGAAGCCGATTTGATATCGAGATCGGTCGGCTCGATCTCCTGAGAGATTCTCCTTGAGCCGGTGTCGTAGCTGAAGAGCGTGACCGGGCCGTTGCGGTCGGAGAGAAAGAATACTCTGTTATCGACCCACATCGGGTTGAAGTCGTTGGAACCCTCGCGCGGAAGCTTCTCGATGGACGAATCCGCGAGCTTAGCAATCCATATAGGCGAAGTCTGCCCGCCGCGATAATTCTTCCAATCGGGCTGCCACTGCGTGAGCGGCTGGTAGGCTATGCGCGAGCCATCGGGCGAAAAGGAGCCTTCCTTGGCCATCGGCAGCGGCACCGCTTCGGGGAAGCTGCCTTCGATCGTGATGGTGAAGAGGCGGTTATAAAAAGAGATGCTTTCGCGCGAGGAGCGGAAGAGGATGCGCCTGCCGTCGGGCGTCCACCCGACCACGCCGTCAGTTCCCGGATGATAGGTGAGCCGCCTGGGCACTCCGCCCGACGCCGGCACGAGATAGACATCCGTGTTGCCGTCGTATTCGCCCGTGAAGGCGACCCACTTCCCGTCGGGCGAGAAGACGGGGTCGGTCTCGGTCCCGACGCCGCTCGTCAGCCTTGCGGCGTCGCCCCCTTCGCGGGGCACAGTCCACAGATCGCCCGCGTAAACGAACACGATTTGGGTCCGACTCACTGTCGGCTTTTGTAGCAGCGTGGCCTGTCTGGCTTGCGCAGATGCGGACACGGCTACGGCCAGCAACAGCGAGAGCATCACAATTACTCTCTTCATCAGTATTGACTCCTTTTCAAGCTATTTCACAGGTGGTTAGAGCCTGGTTGAAGAATATTCAACGAATGCTTTGCTAACCAAGTTCAATCGAACTTTATGCGCCTTCTCAAGAAGATTCAAATCCTCGCCGAGGCAAGAACAATCTATGCCGTAATTAAGCATTGATTAGAAGGCTACTGCGGATGGTTGCGAGCAGGTAAATGAGACGGTGTCCGGCGACTTCGACACGTTCGACATCATGCACGAGCCGAGCAGGATTTCCGCATCACTCTTTAATATTCGGTCTCTCTGTGCTAACTATTCCTGTCGCAAAGGAGGATAGACATGAAGATCTCGCGTCATCACGCCATCAGGTATGCGCTGCCCGTGGTCCTGCTGCTGGTTCTTTCCATCACCGCAGCCGCTCAGAGCGGCCCTGTAAGCTACACGATCACGCTCGATAAAAACCCCGCTTCTCATTTCGTTTACGCAGCGATGACCGTCGATGCCGGTAATGCGTCATCCATAGATGTCGCTATGCCCGCCTGGTCGCCCGGCGCTTACATTATTCACAACGCCTGGCGCAACGTGCAGGAGTTTGCGGCGCACGATGAGGCTGGAAAAGCGCTTAGATTCGAAAAGATCGACAAGCAGACCTGGCGCATTTATATCGATGGCGGACGGCGGGTGACGGCGCGATACAAACTCTATCTTCGAAATGACTACAACGATGAGTTGTGCTATTTGCGCGGGCCGAGCGTGTTTATGTACGTCCTCGGCAAGCGCCCTTATCCGCTTTCAGGCCCGGTGAAGTTGAAGATCGAAGCGCCCGCTTCCTGGCGTATCCAGACAGGAATGGATGCGGGAACGGAGCCGAACAGTTTCACGGCAGACAGCTACGATGCGTTCATCGATGCGTCGGTCGTGATAGGCCCGGACTGGGAGCAGACCGAGTTCGATTATAAAGGCGTCAAGTACTATCTGGTCTTTATCGGCAGAGGAAATTACGACAAAGAGCAGATCACGCGAGATACGAAGACCTACGTCAGCTATCTGGTCGATATGATGGGCGGAGCGCCCTTCAAGAAATACGTCTTCTTTCTTCGGGCGAGGCCGGGCGGAAGGCCGGGCGGGCTAGAGCACCTCAACTCGACCGACATGAGCATTCCGGCCTGGGACCTCCACTCGTCCAGGGCCTTATACAGCCGCTTCCTCTTCGTCGGGGCGCACGAGTTCTTTCACCTGTGGAACGTCAAGCGAATCCGGCCCGAGATGCTCGGCCCGTTCGATTATTCGAGAGAACAGCACACGCGCAACCTCTACGTCTCGGAAGGGATGACCAGTTACTGGGCGGCGATAGGGCTCAAGCGCAGCGGTCTGTGGTCGCGCAAGGATTACTTCGAGCATCTCGCCACTGAGATCGCGACCCTCCAATCCGCGCCCGGAAGAAAGATCATGAGCGTGGAGCTTTCAAGCTGGGATACCTGGAGCGTGGGCGACAACGCCGCCAACAACCGGATAGATTACTACAACAAAGGCGATCTGATCGGAAACCTGCTCGACCTTGAGATTCGCCGCCGCACGGGAAATCAGAAGACGCTGCTCGATGTGTTCCTGTACCTGCTCGAAAATCACGGGCTGCCCAAACCGGGATTCGAAGAGACGCGAGGCTTTCGAGACGCGGTAGAGCTGATCACACGGCAGGCCGCGCCTTCCGGGGCCGACTTCGGAGATTTTTTTGCGAGCTATGTATCAGGAGTCGAAGAGATACCCTGGAACCGGTTCCTCGATCATGCGGGGCTGATGCTCGAAGAGAAAAAAGGCCCGCCCGCGCCATAC
>DASTET010000549.1:0-4496 GCA_035709445.1 Blastocatellia bacterium
GGCGAGCTATAATCTGTCGCGGCGAATAGACCTTGCGCCGAACAGGTTCGAGCCCGGCACGTTTCCGGGCAATCAGCTCACGACGACCGTGCAGTTCGGGGACGCGACCGGCGGGCTGTATGGCGGCGCGCGTATCGGCTATGACTTCACGGACCGGTTTGAGACCGTGGATATGGTCTCTACGGGGCGCTTGAGAAGCTCCCGCAGCTTCATGGGGTATCAGTGGGACTGCTGCGGGGTGCAGTTCAATTACAACACCTTCAAAGCCGGGCTGCGCAATGAGAGTTCTTTCTCATTCACCTTTTCGCTTGCGGGGCTGGGCAGCTTCGGCACCGACCAGTTCTCGCAGCTCGGCGGCGGGCAGGGCGGGCGCAGGCGGGGCCGTAGAGCGCGCCGCCAGCTTTACGATGATAACTACTAGCGGCAGGGTCATATCATAGCGGCTCTCTTGATCCTTTTACGTTTTCGCGGCACCCAGAATAGACACTTGCCGGAAGGGAATCTTGCAGGGCATTATTATTGACAGGGTAGGGCATTGATGCTAAGTTACGGGTGAATTTCCATTCGGGCATGCCCCCCTGCGATGAACCTATGAAGAAAGCTGGTAAGTGGTTGGAAGACCGAAAAAGCGAGATCCTCGCGGCGATTGTCAGAGCGCATATTGCCACAGGGCAGCCGGTCGGGTCGTTTGCCCTGGCGCGGCAATCGAGCGAAGGATTATCCTCTGCCAGCATACGCAATATATGCGCAGAGCTTGAAGACGAAGGCTATCTCACACACCCTCATACTTCGGCGGGCCGTATGCCTACGGATAAGGGTTACAGGTTCTATGTCGATAATTGCGTCGGCGCGACGAAGCTTTCGCGGGCCGATGCCGTGCGCATCAAAGAGCGGTTGTTTGAAGACCGCTCGCAGGTTAACCCTGAGCGGTTGATGGAGCGCACGAGCAAGCTGCTCTCTCAGTTGTCCGATAACGTCGGCGTAGTGGTCTTGCCGTCGATAGCTCAAGATGCGTTGCAGCACATAGATTTCGTGAAGCTGTCGGACCATCGCGTACTGGTGATCACGGTTTCGAGCGGGGGCCGGGTGCAGGACCGCTTTATACGAGTCGAAAACGACTTCACACAGGACGAGCTGAACTCGACTGCACGCTATCTGGTGGAGAATTTTCAAGGCTGGAAGCTGACCGAGATCCGAGACGAGCTGGTCCGGCGGATGACCGAAGAGAAGGCGCTTTACGACAAGTTCCTGCGCAATGCGGTCGTGCTGTGCAGCCAGAGCCTTCAAGAAGGCGATCAGCCCGACGTCTTTATCGAAGGCGCATCAAACATAATCGCGAAGCCTGACTTCCCCGACACCGAGCGGATGCGCGAATTGTTGAAGATGTTCGAGCAGAAAGGCCGCATAGTCAGGATACTTAACGAGTGTATAGAGAACACCGGGCGCGAGGCCGTCGCCGTCAGGATAGGCAGCGAGAACCGCTACATCAATATGCGAGACTGCACGGTGATAGCCTCGCGGTGTTTCTATGCGGGCGGCACGGCCGTCGGCAGCATCGGCGTCGTCGGACCTACACGGCTTGAGTACGACCGTTTGATCAGCATAGTCGACTATATTGCGAGACTGTTTGAGAGTACACTCGATAAGGGTGGTTCATCACACCGTAACGCGCGGACGCTTTGAGGGTGATTGATGATAATAGAAGAAGAGGTGGATTCCACAGACGCGATGCGAAAAAAGAAGAACGAGCCGAAGGAGATTCCCATCCAGTTTGTTGAGGGTGAAGAGGAGAGACCGGAGGGACAGGAGTCAGAGGAGGAGATACCCGCTGCTATCGACGCCGATAGCCAGGTCGCCCGGACCGCGGAGGAAGATCCGGAGGAGAATCAAGCCCCTGATTCCGAGGCCGCGCCGGACGATGAGAGCAGTTCAGAAGCGGCTGCGGCCCCGGCCCTTCAATCTCAAATCGATTCGCTGATGGCCGAAAGGTCGGCGCTTTATGATCAGCTGCTCAGGCGGCAGGCGGAGTTTGAGAATTATCGAAAGAGGACCGAGCGCGACAAAGCGGAGTTCTATCAGAGGGCGCGCGCAGACGTTTTGATGGAGATGCTGCCGGTCATAGACAACTTCGAGCGCGCGCTGTCGAGCCTCGAAAAGAGCGGCAGCGCCGACGAGAGTTTTAAACACGGCGTCGAGCTGATACACAAACAGTTCAAGGATACGCTGACTAAACTGGGCCTCCAGCCCATCGAGGCCGTGGGTCGGGCTTTCGACCCCAACCTGCACGAGGCGGTGACCATGGAGCCGACCGACGAGCACGAGGAGAATACGGTTGTTGAAGAGTTCGAACGCGGTTACAAACTTGGCGACAAGCTGCTGCGTCCGGCGAAGGTGAAGGTCGCCTCCAGCCCTGACAGATAATCTCAAACCTGAAATCTCAAATCTGAGATTTCAGGTTTGGGATTTCAAATCTCAGATCCCCCAACAGGTCCCCACTTTATACGTTTCTCGGTTATTCAGAGAGTAGGAGGATAGCCTTATGGGCAAAGTGATCGGAATAGACCTCGGCACGACCAACTCGTGCGTGGCGATACTCGAGGGTGGGGTGACTCAGATAGTGCCGAACAAAGAAGGCGGTCGGACCACACCTTCCGTCGTAGCGTTTACCGAAAAGGGTGAGCGCCTCATCGGCCAGATCGCCAAGCGCCAGGCCATAACCAACTCGGCCAACACGATATACGCCGTCAAGCGGTTGATGGGCCGCAAGTTCAATTCGCCTGAAGTCCAGCGCGCGCGCCAGGTCTGTTCTTATGAGATAACCGAGGCATCTAATGGCGACTGCCGCGTCAGAGTGCGCGGGCGCGATTACTCGCCGCCCGAGATATCGGCGATCCTTCTTCAGAGGCTCAAGCTGGCAGCCGAAGAGTTCCTCGGCGATGAGGTCACGGAAGCGATAATCACCGTGCCCGCATATTTCGACGACATACAGCGGCAGGCTACGAAGGATGCCGGGAAGATCGCAGGTCTCAACGTCCAGCGCATAATCAACGAGCCGACGGCCGCCGCGCTCGCCTACGGGCTGGGCAAGCGGGAGAACGAGAAGGTGGCCGTCTATGATCTGGGCGGAGGGACTTTCGACATCTCGATAATGGAGATGTGCGACGGCGTGTTCGAAGTACTCTCGACCTGCGGAGACTCTTTTCTGGGGGGCGAAGACTTCGACCAGCGGATCGTCGACTGGATGATCGAGACGTTCAAGGAAGAGATCGGCGTCGATCTTCGCGGCGACCGCCTCGCGCTGCAACGGCTCAAGGAGGCCGCCGAGCGCGCAAAGTGCGAGCTTTCGACGGCAACCGAATCGCAGTTGAACCTCCCCTTTATCGCCGCCGACTCTACGGGACCGAAGCATTTTAACAAGTCGCTGACGCGCGCCAAGTTCGAAGAGCTGGTCGACGACCTTGTCACGCGCACGATAGAGCCCTGCCAGAAGGCGCTTGCTGACGCAAAGCTCACGCCGGCGCAGATCACCAAGGTGCTGCTCGTCGGCGGGCAGACGCGCTCGCCTATAATCATCAGCCGCGTGAGAGAGATATTTCAGCGGGAGCCTTCTATCGAGATAAATCCGGATGAGGTGGTCGCAATCGGGGCTGCCATCCAGGCAGGGGTGCTGACGGGCGACGTCAAAGACCTCATACTGCTCGACGTCATCCCGCTGAGCCTCGGCATAGAGACTCGCGGGGGGCTCTTTACAAAGATACTCGACCGCAACTCGACCATCCCTACAAAGAAGAGCCTGGTCTTTACGACCGTCGCCGACAACCAGCAGGTGGTCGAAGTCCACGTGCTTCAGGGGGAGCGCGAAATAGCGAGCGGCAACCGCAGCCTCGCCAAGTTTGAGCTTGTGGGCATACCGCCTTCTCCTCGCGGGCTGCCGCAGATCGAGGTGACCTTCGAGGTAGACGCCGACGGTATAGTCTCGGTTTCGGCGCGCGACAAGATGACCGGGCTCGAACAGGCCATGCGGATCACTCCGTCGTCGGGGCTCTCGGCTTCCGAGATTTACGATTTGATCGAAGAGGCCGGACGCAATATCGAGAATGACCGCCGGATGAAAGAGGTCATAATCGCGCGCAACCGGCTCGAAGGCTTGTTGCAAAACACGATAAGATCGTTCGGCGAGTTCGGCTGGATGCTGTCGGCCAGCGACCAGGAGTTCGTGCGGGAGACGCTTGAGAACGCGCGAAACGCCGCGATCTCTGATGACGCTTCGGAAGTCCGGCGGGCGCTCGAGCACCTTGAGAACGCCGCCCGGATCATCACGGACGCGATGTTTCGGCCCACAGGGCTTGCCGCCGGCTCGGACGCTAAAAAAGAAGAGGATGATACAGTCCCGTTGTCAGAAGCGTCTTAGAGTTTGCTATAATACCATCCGGCTGTCAGCCATCAGCCGCCGCGCTTCGACTCAGAAGGCGGTCGCTGGTGGCTGACGACTTATG
>DASTET010000550.1:0-2373 GCA_035709445.1 Blastocatellia bacterium
GGCAGATAGGCCAGCCCTTTTAGGGCTGGTTTCAGATGGCAGCGATAACCTCAGCGCGCTTACCTTGACGAGGCTTTAGCCCTGTGGCTAAAGCCGCGCGGATAAGGACGCTGAAGCGCCCTCATCAATTTGGCCGGTTTATAAACAGCGCTAAAAGCGCTGGCCTATCTGCCCTGCGGGAAAGCCGCCTCAAGGCGGCTGAGTAGTTTCAAGCAGAACTGGCTTCTAACTTCTAAACCAGAATGCATGAGCATTGGCATCTACACAAGTCTGTAAAGCATTGATTTACTGCACCTCTCCTACCGACAGGCATCTATTGGCTGGAAAGGAGATGTAATCTAACTGGCTATGACAAAGAGCTTATCATTCAAGCGCGTGTTCGCCTATTACCACTGCTCGGACATGTGTAGATACCAATGCTCTTAATTTCTGGTTTAGCTTCTGAATTCTGGCTTCTGGCTTCTGGATTCCGACTTCTGACTTCTCTTGCGCTCTCGCGCTGTCGCATTGTTTAATGCTTTAGCTTATCGCTCAGTCTGGATGCCGCGCTTATGCGATTTGTTCTGAATGTGCTGAGACCGTTTATATGGTTTTTGTGTCGAATACTTTTTCGCATTGAATTCCACGGCGTCGAAAATATACCTCCCAGCGGCGCGTGCATCATCGCGCCAAATCATATCACCTATGCCGATCCCATATGGATAACGATCCCCGTCCGCAGGAGGGTCTATTACATGGCCTGGGACAAGCCCTTTGAAATCCCTGTCCTCGGCCTCCTGATGCGAGTCTTCGGCGCGTTTCCTGTGAACGTAGAGAACGCCGATGCAGGGGCGCACCGGGCGGCGGTCGCTGTCTTGCGAAGCGAAGGCGCGCTGGTAGTCTTTCCTGAAGGCGGGCGCACAAAGAGCGGGAGGCTCGAACCCTTCAAGCCGGGAGCGTTCCGGCTCGCGCTCAGATACGGAGCGCCGGTCGTGCCGGTGACCATACAGGGCGCATACGATATATGGCCGGTGGGTAGGGTGCTCCCCCGGCCCGGCAAGCTTACGATCACCTATCATCCCGCGATTGAAGTCACCCCTATGGAAAAAGGTCTGAGCCGTCAGGAGTTGAAAGAGCGCGCAAATCTTCTTGCGCGCTCGACGCGCGAAGCGGTGGCAAGCGCGCTCGACACCGCAAGCCTCCCCGAAGACGACACTCCAGTCAGCGATATGAAAGCGAGGGCGCAGAAGGAGAACGCCTGATGGCCCGCTATGATATGGGGCTGCCGTATCTCATCTCGCGGAGCTTTTTCGCGCTTTCGCCCCTGCGAAAATCCTCCAGTATGGCCGCGCGCCGCTTCGACTGTGCAGGAGAGCGGGCATTCGAATTCATAAGCGCCTCAAGCTCCCTGAGCCCGCGCTCGATCTCTCCCGCGTGAGCGTAGGTTATTGCCAGCGCCACCGCCAGCCCGACATATGCCTCGTCGGAAAAGTCGTCCGCCGTTATCTCAGCTTTCGCTTCATTGATGGCCGCTCGCAATCTTTCCGCCTCCATCCTGTAGAACGGCGCGAAATCGCGCGCGGCATAGACGTACTGCCCGTTTCGCCAGCTATAGACCGCAACCGCCGTCGGGGCGGCTGCGTGCGAGAGGTCGCTATAGTTCTCCCAACGCGCGTCGATCACCAGCAGCTCCATCGCGCCGTCGCCGTTGAGGTCGGCAATCCTCTGGATCGGGGCGGCTGCGACAAGCTCGGCCTTGCGGTTCCTGACCCGGTATATCTCTACAGGGTTACAGCCCCAGCAGTTCCCGCCGCTGGAGCTTTGCAGGATGATCTCTTTCAAGCCATCGCCGTTTATATCTGTCGCATTAAGCCTGGAAAGCTCGCTCGCCGCCGGAAAAGAGAAGAAAAACTCCGCTCGGCGAAAGATCGTCTTGCTCGCCCGTCCGTCGTATTCGATCACTCTGAATTCGTAGGCTTCCGATAGCCCCTTAGGTTTAGCTCGCTCGAATATCGCGGCCAGGTGGCGGGTGTTCGGCTCAAGACTGGCTTCCACAGCCTCTTTCAGCCGGAGTCCCTCGGCGGCCAGTTGCGACACGATGGGCCGAAACTCCGCGCTCACCGCCGGCGGTTGAGATTGCGCGGCCCGGCCTCCGGCTGCCAGGAACGCGATAAAGACGGCGATAGAAATGAATATGCGCACTGCTTAACCTACTCAATAACTCGTCCCGTGTTATCGACCTCGGCTTCCAGCGTCTTGACGCTTACGCCGGAAGCGGCGAATCGCTTCTTCAACTCCCCTGCTATAGCCGGACAATCCCCGGTCGCAAACGCTACGACGGTCGAGCCAGCCCCGCTCAGGGCGACTCCAAGCAATCCCGTATGCGGCGAGGCT
>DASTET010000551.1:0-3770 GCA_035709445.1 Blastocatellia bacterium
GGCTCCGCGCCGTCCTCTCTTATTACAGCCATCGAGGGCGTATCGTCTCCTGCTACCATGGCAGCCATTGACTGCAATTGAGCATCGCCCCAGAGCTCGCCGTTGCCTAAAAGCATGCCGTCGCTCCTGATAACGCCATTGCCTAAGAGCATGCCGTTGCCCAGGAGCATTCCACACGATAGAAGCGGCGTGCCGTTGCCTAAGAGCATGCCGTTGCTGACCATGATGTTATTGCCAAGCAGCATCCCGCTCGACATCAACTGCCAGTTGCCTAACAACATGCCGTTGTTTATGAGCACGCCGTTGCCAAGCAGCATCCCCATGCCATAGACCTTCTGATACCTTGTGATCAGCTCGACGCCCGTCGCATATGTGTAGTCGACGAGTATCCCCTGGGCCCACGTGAAGGTCTCTCCGGCTATCGTCGACTGCGGCGTGGGAGGAGTCGAGGTTATAAGCAGGGGCGCGCCCAGCGGGGTGCTCTCCGTGAGATCGGTGCGCACAAGCTTGGCGAGCCGCACTGCGCCTTCGACGTTCAACTGCCCGGTCCCCTGCTCGAACATGTCATACCCGGCGAGCGGCTGCGCCGTGTACATCAGGATCGCCTTGACCAGATTGGGCGTCAGCTTCGGGTTGGCCTGTAACATCAGCGCCACCGCGCCTGACACGACCGGGGCCGCGACCGAAGTGCCGCTCAGGATCATCTGTTCGTGCGCGCGGCTTGTGCTTACATTCGCTCTCAGTTGCGGGAAGTCTCTCACGAGCGTGTTGCCGTCAGACATCGCGCCCACGATCTTATTGCCGGGAGCGACCAGGTCCGGCTTGATGAGATTATCGTAGTGCCTCTCGCCGTTGGAATCGGTCCAGTAACTGCGCGTCGGCCCGCGCGAGCTGTAAGTGGCAACCACGTCATCGCTGCGAGTATCGGTGCCGAATGTGTTGACCGCGCCTACGGTGATCGCGGAAGGCTCGTTGCCAGGCGAGTGTATATGGCCGTAGAGCTTGTTGCCGTCGCTGTCTTTTCCGTTGTTGCCCGCCGCCACGACGACGATGATTCCAGCGTGAACGAGCCTGCGCACGGCGAGGCAGAGCGGGTCGTTAACATAGGAGTCGACGGCCAGCGTCCCCAGGCTCAGGTTTACGATTCGAATTCTGTATTTTTCGTGGTTCTTCTCTCCGAGCGGCTTTCTGGGGTCGGTCGGGGCCAGGATCCAGTCGAGCGCCCTCAGCAGGTTTGACGCCAGGCCATACCCTTGCGAATCGAGGACGCGAAGGTTGATTATATTCGAGTCGATTGCAGCGCCGCTGTAGGCCCCATGTACTACGTGGCCATTGGCGGCAGCCATCGCGGCAACGTGGGTGCCATGCCCGTAAGGGTCCTGCTCAAGAATCCCCTCGCCCGTGAAGTCCAGCTTCGCCTCAATGCGCCCGCCAATGGAGTGGTGACCCTTGTAGACGCCGGAATCTACTATGGCAATACCTATGTCCTTACCCTCTATGCCGCTGTTGCCGCTGCTTTGTCGCATCGCGCGTATGCCGGTCATGGTCTCGATGTGGCCGAGCGGTTGTAGCTCTCTGTCTAACGAAATATAGGCCACGTCATCGGAAGCGGCGAGACGGCGCAGCTTGCTGACAGGCAGCTCGACGATCCGCGAGTTGAAGCTCTGAAGCTCATCCACTACCGAAACGCTTTCGTCATTTTGAAGGGCATCGGTCTGGCCGCGCCGTTTTTCTTTTAGCTGAAGAATGACTCTGACGCGGTCCTCTCTCTCCTGTCCCGCATCGCCGGACTCGACCCTCGACGCATGAAAAGAGCGTATGCGGTCGCGCAGGTCCGCAGATAGCTTGAAGTCTTCAGGTACTCTCTCTCTACCCCGCCTGTCGGCATTGCCGCTTGCCGAAGCCCTGCCGAAGACCGTAAAGCCGACAAATAAGCAGAGAACCAATACGAGCGAGGTCGCCTGCCTGGTATTCGTCATTGGATTGCCCTGAAGTCTCATGCGCTCATCTCCATGTGCTTTCATATTCATCTCGGACTTGATCAGGCAACTCCCATTCCATCAGGGTTTACGCTCTAAACGTTGATTTTTTTGTAATGTCGGGCCGGTCTATTAAGTCAAATTGATAACCCGCATTCAAAATGACTGACGAAAGCTGTTAGACACGACCGGCGCGGCTGGTGTAAAAAGAAACGAGCCGTAGCCGCGAATAAGACAGGTTTGTAGAGGAGGAAATGATCGTGGCGGAGAAACTGTTCATCCCTGTTTTGCTGGGAACCAATCGCAAGGGCCGTAAGAGCGAGCCTGTCGCCAACTGGCTGATGACTGAGATCGAGAAGAGAGCTGAAATAGAGACAAGACTGTTCGATGTAAGAGACTTTGAATTGCGTCAGGACCATTACGGGACGGAGATAAAGGACCAGTATCCAGCCTGGAGAGATGCGATCATCGATGCAGACGGGCTGATAATAGTTACACCGGAATACAACCATGGCTACCCGGGCGTATTGAAAAGCGTGCTCGACCTTCTATTAAAAGAGTACATACATAAGGCCGTAGCCTTTGTCGGCACATCGGCAGGGCCGTGGGGCGGAACTCGCGTAATAGAGGCGATGGTCCCTATGGTTCGGGAATTAGGTCTAGCGGTCACGTTCACGGACCTCAATTTCCCGTTCGTACAGGATAAGTTCGACGAGGAAGGTAAGCTGCTCGATGAATCATACGAGCGAAGAGTAAAAGAGTTTCTCGACGAGCTTGTCTGGATGGGTCGTGTCTTAAAGTGGGGCCGCGAGAACCTTCCATCAAAGTATCATCAATCCTAAACGGTCGGAGAAGGTGATGGCTCTGGGACCCTGCGGTGTCCTCTGTGGTTGAAGTAGCTCTCATACAATCAGGTCCATCATATTTTGAGTTCCAACCTCGCAGCCGTCCCCGCTATAAGATTGCGCAGCCAGGTGTGGGCCGGGTCCGTGTGAGTGCGCTCGTGCCAGAGCATCATCAGCCGGAATGGGGGGATCGCAACGGGCGCGGGCAGCACTTGCAGCTTTAACCTCTTGTTGAACTCGAAGGCAAGCCGCTCAGGCACGGTCGCTATCAGGTCAGACGCCCTGACTATAAAAGCGACGCTCGCAAAGTGAGGCACGAGGACGACCGAGCGGCGCGTATAACCTTTCTGCTGAAGCAGGCTGTCGATGACGCCGGGCCCTTCCGATTTATAGAAGACCGCAACGTGATGCGCCGACGAATACTGCCTCAGCGTCAGTCTGCCCCGGATCGAAGGGTGGCCCTCGCGCGCGATGCAGACGTTGCTCTCTTCCCACAAGAGCTCAGACCGCAGGCTCGCTTCGAGCGAGGGCGCTTCAGGGAAAAAACCTATTGCTAAATCGAAGGAGTCTGCAAGCGATGACGGGGCGGGCGGCTGGAAGAGGCTTCGAGGGCGGTCGATTCTGAGCGTGACCCCGCTCGCCTTCGCGTGAAGCTCTCTTATCATCGGAGCGAGCAGAACTATCTCGGCGTAGTCGCTGGCCAGCAGGTGAAAGGTCCGGCGCGAGGCCGCCGCGTCGAACGCGGGCCTCTCTTCGAGCGCCGCGCGCAGCTCATCGAGCGCCGCCCGCACCGGGGCCATAAGCGATTGCGCGACCGGCGTCGGCCTCATCCCTTCGGGTGTACGGACAAGCAGCGGGTCGTCAAAGGTGCGGCGTAACCGCGCGAGCGCGTTGCTCATGGCGGGTTGGCTGAGCCCCGAACGCCGCGCCGCGCGCGTCACGTTTC
>DASTET010000552.1:0-3372 GCA_035709445.1 Blastocatellia bacterium
CAACGAAACGGTCGTGGCGCTTCTCGACCAGTTGATCGAGAGCGCGGGCCAGCGCGGCATCATCGATATAACTCTCGGCATGTCGCATCGCGGGCGGCTGAACGTGATTGCGAACGTCATAGGCCGGTTCTGCGAGCGCATATTCACGAGCTTCGAGGGCTCGATACATCCCCGCTTCCCTCACGACCAGGGAGATGTGAAGTACCACCAGGGCGCGTCCGGGGCGCGCGAGACGAAAGAAGGGCGACAGGTGTTGCTCACCGTCGCTTCAAATCCCAGCCACCTCGAATTCGTCGACCCGGTGGTCGAAGGCATGGTGCGCGCAAAACAGGACCGGGCCGAAGAGAGAGAGAGCCTGCTCGCCGTCCTGCTCCACGGCGATGCCGCGTTCGCCGGAGAAGGCGTCGTCGCCGAGACGTTGAACCTGTCGCAACTGCCGGGCTACACGACGGGCGGGACGATTCATATAATCGTCAACAACCAGCTCGGTTTTACGACCCCGCCCGAAGAGGGGCGCTCTTCGACATATAGCACCGACATAGCGAAGATGATCCAGGCGCCAATCTTTCACGTCAACAGCGACGACCCGGAGGCCGCTTATAACGTGCTTCAGATCGCGCTCGATTACCGGCAGAGATTCAAGAAGGACGTGGTCATCGATTGCATAGGGTTTCGCCGCCTCGGCCACAACGAGGGCGACGAGCCGACCTACACCCAGCCCGTCATGTACAGGCGAATACGCGAGCATCCGGGCGTGCGCGAGCTTTATGCTCGCAGGCTCACCGCCGAAGGCGTGATGAGCAAAGAAGAGATCGATTACCTTATGGAAGAGCGGATGCGGCGCTATGAGAACGCTCAGCTCGGGGCAAAAGAGATCGTCGCCCGTCAGGGCGAGGAGCCTCATATTCCGCCCGCGGTCGAAGAGCCCGACTCGGTCGAGGTTATCGAAACGGGTATGGATCACGGCACGCTGCGCACGATGGCCGAGACGATCAATACCGTGCCGAAAGGGTTTAATCTGAATCCCAAGATAGTCGGGCTGCTCGCGCGCCGCGCGAAGATGGGCGGAGGCGAGGCCGCCGTCGACTGGGGGATGGCCGAAGCCCTCGCGTTCGGGTCTCTGCTCATCGAAGGCACGCCCGTTCGAATAACCGGGCAGGATACGGTGCGCGGCACATTCAGCCAGAGACACGCGGCCTTTCACGACGCGCTGACGGGCGAGGAGTGGACCCCGCTTACGGGGCTGGCCTCGGAGCAGGCGACATTCCAGATTTACGACAGTCCTCTCTCCGAGACCGGCGCGCTCGGCTTCGAATACGGCTACAGCGTGTCGGCCCCCGAAGCGCTTGTGATCTGGGAAGCGCAGTTCGGCGACTTCGCAAACGCCGGTCAGGTGATCATCGATCAGTTCATCGCGTCGGGCGAAGAGAAGTGGAACCAGACCTGTCGCCTCGCGTTGCTCCTGCCTCACGGCTACGAGGGACAGGGGCCGGAGCATTCGAGCGCGCGGCTCGAACGATTCCTTCAGCTTTGCGCCGACGCGAACATCCAGGTGGTCAATTGCACGACAGCGGCGCAGTATTTTCACCTGCTTCGTCGCCAGGCCCGGCAGGCCGCGAGAAAGCCGCTTGTGGTGATGACGCCCAAGAGCCTGCTCAGACTTCCCGAAGCGGCTTCGAGCATAGATGAGTTCACAGGAGGCGGGTTCCTCCCGGTAATAGGGGACCGGGGAGTGACCGACCCGGCCAGTATCACCCGCGTTCTGCTGTGCAGCGGCAAGGTCTATTACGACCTGCTGGCCGAGCGAAAGAAGCTCGGCGACGAAGCGACTGCGGTCCTCAGGCTCGAACAGTTCTATCCGTTTCCAAAGAGACATCTCGCCGAGCACCTGAGCGCATTTTCCCGCGCGAAAGATATCTGCTGGGTTCAGGAGGAGCCTCGCAACCAGGGCGGATGGTTCTTCGTCGAGCCGCGCGTAGGCGAGCTTCTCGGCCCCGACCGGCGGCTGCGTTATGCGGGACGGGCGGCGAGCGCGAGCACCGCTACGGGCTCTCACACGATCCATCAGATGGAGCAGCGGCGGCTTGTCAAGGATGCCTTTGACGGCACGCGTTAATCTGCGTTTGTCTCCGGCCTGAATTATGGCGCAAGGCCGAGGCGGCGCAGCAGGTCTTGAAATCGTGGCTCGGAGCGAAGCGGGTCGAAGACGGGATCGACTTTGAGCCAGGAGACATAGTAAGAGCGCTCCTGATAGACCCGTTCGAGCCATTCGAAGGCCTGCTCTTTCTCTCCCAGCCCTGCATATATCATCGCTATCAGGTAAGGTGAAACGTACTGTCTGCCGGATGCCTCGATCAACTGTTTGAGGATGGCTTCCGCTTCGCTCCGCTTGCCTGAAACCGCGTGGACCCGGCCAATCCAGGCTGTCATCGTCGGGTCTTTATAGAGCGCAATCGCTCGCTCGAACGCCTGAACAGCCTCCGGGTACATGCGCCTGCCTTCGCAGGCCAGCCCAAGCTGAAAATGCGCCTCCGCAAAGCTCGATTCCATGTCGACGGTCTTGCGCAGTTGCTCGATGGCCTGATCATAACGGCGCGCGTTGTGCAGCACGCGGCCAAGCCCTGTGTTGATTATGAGCGAGAGCGGGTCGAGTTCGAGCGCCTGCTCGATCTGATCTATCGCCTCCGAATACCTTCCCATGTTCCCAAGAAAGACGCCGTACCAGTGGTGCGCCGTCGCATAGTTCGGGTTCAGCTCTATGGCCCGCCTGTATTCCCTTTCGGCGTTAGGCCAGTTCCATTCGTACTCATTCACCGCCGCAAGCGAGGTGTGCGCCTCGGCCAGTGTGTCGTCTATCTCTATCGCGCGCAACGCGGCCTCTTTCGCCTTCGGAAGCGTCTCCTGTATGGGCGTCTTCCCGTACTCGCCGAGCAGCGCGTAGCAATCTGCAAGCCCGGCGTAGGGCATAGCGTATTTCGGATCGAGGGCGATGGCCTGTTTGAAATAGTCTATACCTTTTTTCAGGTCTTCTTCGGTCCGCTTGTTCCAGTGGAAGCGGCCTTTCAGGTAAAGCTGATAGGCTTCGGCGTTGTCGGTGTATCGCCGCGCCATACGCTTCTGCTCTTCGCCGGTGAGCCTCAACCGGAGGTTATCGGCTATCTGCTTCGACATCTCTTCCTGTACGGCGAAGATGTCGGCCATCTTGAGACTGTATTGCTCGCCCCAAATATGAGAGTTGTCCTCGGTGTCGGCCAGCTCTACTCTGATCGTGAGGTCACCGCCCCGATGAGTGATCCTCCCCGTGAGCACCGAGCGAACGCCGAGCTCACGCCCGACGGCCTTCGCCTCAACCTCTTTGCCTTTGTACCGGAA
>DASTET010000553.1:0-4325 GCA_035709445.1 Blastocatellia bacterium
CCTGACCGGCCGACCCTCCCCGCCGCCCGGAGGTATTCTTCGGGGGTGTTCACATTCTCGAAGAAAAGGTCCGCGCCGGGCAGGTTGCTTATCTCGGCAAACTGAACGACCCGCACCGGGACCAGCTCAAACAGCCTGCTCACTTTACGCCCGCCCTCCTCGATGAACCTCTCAAGCTCGTCGAGCGCGCTCCCGGAATAGACCGCGCAGAGCGGCTCAAGCCGTCCTTCAGGGTCCAGCGGCACAACGCTCGTCTCCTCGTCGGCAGCCGCGAGCAGATAGGCGAAAAGCTCCGAAGTGACAAAAGGAAGGTCGCAAGCCGCGAGCACGACTCGTGGGGTCCGGCTGTTTCGAAGCGCCGTGCGGATGGCTTCGAGCGGGCCTACACCAGATAATGTATCTGAAAAGAGCGGCAGGCCCAGCCGGCTGTATTCATCGCTGTTAGCGATGATTGCGACATTACAGGTGACCGGAGCAATAGCATCGATCACGCGCTCGATCATCGCGCGCCCGTCCACTTCGAGCCATGCCTTGTCTCGCCCCATCCGCGAGCTCTGCCCGCCAGCCGTCACAAATCCCATCACTTCCATAATCAAGGTAGAGCCTACAGGCGGCAGGTTGCAGGGCGCAAGAGATGAAGCCAGAAGCCAGAATTCAGAAGCCAGAATTCAGAAGCCAGAAGCCAGAAGCCAGAAGCCAGAATCTCTCGCCTCATCTCTCGATCAAAGACGATTGATGTGAATCAGCATAAGCCCCGACCAGCTTCTGGCTTCTGGCTTCTGTTGTGCTAGTATTAGCCGCTATGGAGCAATCAAATCCCGGAATAGATCAGGAAATCTACTCGATATTTCAACAGACCGGCGCGCTGCTCGAAGGCCATTTTCAGCTCACATCGGGCCTGCACAGCCCTCGCTATCTTCAATGCGCGCTCGTCCTCCAATACCCGGCGCACGCCGAGACGATAGGCCGCGCTTTAGCTGCGCGCTTCTCGTCCGAGCGCATCGATGCGGTCGTGGCCCCGGCCATAGGCGGAATAATAGTGGCCCACGAGACGGCGCGCGCGATTGGAGCGCGGGCGCTTTTTACCGAGCGCGAGGCTGGCGTGATGACGCTCAGACGCGGGTTCAGGCTCGCCGAGGGCGAGCGGGTGCTCGTAGTCGAAGACGTCGTCACGACGGGCGGCTCTACTCGCGAAACGATCAGAGCGGTGACGGGCGCGGGCGGAATCGTCGTCGGGGCGGGCTCGGTCGTAGATCGCAGCGGCGGCGCAGTCGCTCTGGGAGTGCGGCGGGTCGCGCTCCTGACGCTCGAAGTCCCGGCCTACGATCCGAAAGATTGCCCTCTTTGCCGCGAGGGAACACCGGCTATCAAACCCGGCAGCAGGGGGCAGGATTCAGGGGGCGGGGGTCGGGGGTCAGGGATTTAGTGTCAATAGCTCGTTGAATGCTGAATCCCTTATGATCGAGATAATGATTATCAGCCAACAAACCCTGACCCCCGCCCCCCGACCCCTGACGTATGAGGAATGTAAAGATCACAATCCAGTATGATGGGACCGATTATCACGGCTGGCAGATACAGGCCGGCGGGCGCACGATTCAGGGCGAGATCACGCGGGCGGTTTCGCTGCTTGACCGGCGGCAGGTGACGGTGCACGGGGCCGGTCGCACCGACGCGGGCGTTCACGCCGAAGGACAGGTTGCGAGCTTTTTTATGGAGCGCGATTTTGCCGAGCTTGAGCTGCGTGATGCGATCAACGGCAACCTCGACCGCGACATAAGGGTCTTCGATGTCGAGTTCGTCGAAGACTCGTTCAACGCGAGGTTCTCTGCAAGGCGTAAGACATACAGGTATCAGATATGGAACGCCGAAGTGCTCAGCCCGTTCCTTCGCCGCTATGTTTATCACCACCGCGAGCCGCTCGATTTGGAAGCCATGCGTCGCGCCGCCTCTGTCCTGGCAGGGAGACACGATTTCAGCGCCTTCACCGTGGCGCAATCCGAAGCGACGGACCACGCCCGCACGATAGAGCGGTTGGACCTGAGCCGGGAAGGCTGCATCATTTCGATCACCGCCGTGGCCGACGGGTTCCTGCGGTATATGATGAGGGCTATAGCGGGGACGCTGATAGAGATAGGCCGGGGCAGCCGGGAAGCGGATGAAATGGCCTCGATACTTGAGGGCCGCGACAGGCAGAGGGCCGGTCCGACCGCTTCGGCGGCAGGGTTGACTTTGGTGCGCGTGGACTATTAAAGTGACGGGTGGCAATCGGCTAGGAAGTGCTAATAATAGATTTCAATAATGAGCAATAATTTACTCAAACAGTTTGAAAAGATAATTGATAGCGGCTCCAGAGACGAATTCCTCTTAAGGCAGATCGACCCAAATCGACTTCCAGCGCATATTGCCATCATTATGGACGGCAACGGTCGGTGGGCTGCTCGTCGCAACCTGCCAAGGGTCGCAGGCCACCGCGCAGGCGCTGAGTCGGTTCGCACGGTGGTCGAATCCTCCGCGAGGCTGGGAATCCCTCATCTCACGCTCTATGCCTTCTCGACCGAGAACTGGAAGCGGCCCCGCCTCGAAGTAGAGGCGCTGATGGGGTTGCTCAAAGAGTTTTTGCGCAAAGAGATTCGAAGCCTGAAAGAGAATAACATCCGCTTTCAGACGATTGGCCGCGAAGAAGGGCTCGAAGCGGCAGTCCGCCGCGAAATAGAGCATGCCCGCCGCGAGACGAATATGAACACCGGGACCCTGCTCACGGTGGCATTGAATTACAGCGGTCGCTCGGAGCTTGTCGAAGCGTGCCGCCGTCTCGTGACCGAATGCCTGAAGACGGGCCGAAACCCGGACGAGCTTACCGAATTCGATATCGAGCGCCACCTGTTCACCGCCGGACTCCCCGACCCGGACCTGCTGGTCCGCACGAGCGGCGAGATGAGGGTCTCGAACTTCCTGCTATGGCAGATCGCCTATAGCGAGATTTATGTGACCGATACGCTCTGGCCCGATTTTCGCCGCGCCGATCTGTTTGAGGCCATAGTCGAGTTTCAAAAGCGCGAGCGTCGCTACGGCGATATCAAGCCTGCTGAGGAAGGATCGCGGATCGTGGCCGGTATGAAATAGAGGATAGCTCTGTCGGACTACTTGCCTTTCCAGTCGGGCTGTCGCTTTTCAAGAAACGCTCTCAACCCTTCTTGCGTGTCTTCCAGATTGAGCAACATATCGAGGCAAATCATGTCGGTTAAATCGAGCCGATCAAATAATCTTTGACGGAACCCTTCAAGCGTAGCTTTCTTGATCAATCTGAGCGCGGCGCTGCTGAGGCCGGTCAATCTCCTGGCGAGCGATCCTGTTTCGGCTTCGAGCTGCTCGCCCGCGACTACCCTGTTGACGAGCCCCAACCGCTGCGCCTCATGCGCGGAAATAGTATCTCCGGTCAATAACAGTTCCAGGGCCTTTTTCATGCCGCACAGCCCGGGCATCAACGCAGCCGCAACAGGCGCGAGGGTGGCCAGCCTGACCTCGGGCTGTCCCAGTGTGGCGCCCTCGGCAGCAATCACAAGATCGCAGAAGATCGCGACCTCACAGCCCCCGCCCAGGGCCGCGCCGTTGATTGCGGCCAGGGTCGGGGCCTCTATCGAAGCGAGCAGATCGAATGTGCGGCGGAAAGTGGCAAGCATCAGCTCCGCCTTATCGGGCAGGTGCTCGGCAACATCCACTCCTGCGGAGAAGGCCTTTCCTCTCCCCGTTATTATCAACAACTTTATGGACCTATCGCCTGCCGCCTCTTCGAGAACGGCGTTGATTTCATTGAGCATCTGTATATTGAGAATATTCAACGGAGGCCGGTCTAAAACGAGCTTCAACACCCCGCCGTTGCTATCCAAATCCACATGCTCGAATCGTCCCTGACCCATCATATTAGATCCCTATCTATAGCCCTGATCTCCGGATAGAGCTGCTGTCCTGCGGCCCTCTATTGAAGATGTGGTTACAGTATTTCGAGGCGATGCAGCCGTTTCCAACCGCTTGAGCCCGAGCAAGGCTGCCCCAAGAGCGCAGACGTATTCGCCGTGTATAGGGACATGCACTTTCACTCCAAGCCTCTGTTCGAGCGCTTTAACCATGCCTGACTGGTTGGCCACGCCTCCGATGAAAGTCAACTCGCTTGCAGGGCCTGCACGCTTGAGCAGCATCGCAGCGCGGTCGGCAAGCGAGTCATATATTCCTCGCAGAATATCTTCGACGCCCACACCGGCGCTCACATGATTGATGATCTCGCTTTCGGCCAGCACCGCGCAGATGCTGCTGATCGGTTGAGG
>DASTET010000554.1:0-3608 GCA_035709445.1 Blastocatellia bacterium
GAAGAAGGGGCTATCTTCAACGAATCGTTGCAGCAGTTGCTGGCCCAGGCGAGCGTGAGCGAGACGCAGACGGCGCCTCAGACCGGAGTGACTGTCGAAGTATAGAACGTTATTCCCGAGGCGGGCTCGGAGTTGCAGAACGTCACATAACAGGCCCGGATGAATCTGTCTTTGAATAAAACCGCCGAAGCATCTCGTCGACTTCCCTTTTGCCTATGGCCTCGAAGACCACGATGGGTGGGACGTTCATTCCTTCGGCCAGCTTGAGCGCAGACTCAACATTGAGCGTGCTGACGACCGACGAGAGTATCTTCGACAGCAATCCCTGGTCGAAGCCGGTCTGACGACAGAAATCTATCTGTCGCAGCCCGCTCGCCCTTAGATGGCTTTGCAGGAGGTCGGCAAGCGGGCTGCGCTTTGAACCGTCTTTCGAATCATTTGAAGCGTTATCGATATCGCTGATGTTGAGTACGAACCTTGGTCTCGACATTGAGGGGCTCCTCAGTACCTGTTCTCTCCCTTTTTATAATCGAGCGGTTTCAAACCTGAGTCTTCAATGATCGTTCTTGATGGCCTGTCGTCTGAGTATGAGATTTGAGCGAGCACACCCATATAAATTGAGTAGCGCAAGCGCGCGCCTGCGCTACTTTGACAGTTTAAGGAGCATCATCGAACTCATTTCTGAAAAAGTGTGAATGGCCTCCTCGTTCCAGATTTCATTCGATAATCGTCGCGTGCATTTAAAGATTAAAACTATTGACATTGATTGGGGCGTGCTTTATAAACTGGCCGAAGCTACCTGTCGCTCCGGCAGGGCCTTATATGACCGGAGCTAAAGTCGATTGATTGGGCCGGGTCGCATCTCACCCTTCCTGATCTTCGCTGCCCCTCGGATATCAATCGCGTTGCCGAATCGTGAGAGTGATTTGCCCGTCAGCAAAGATACGTCTCGGCCTCCCAGTGGCAAGCACACACAGGGGAAACTTTATATGTACGTTCAAGGGTCTTATGCATCCGCGTCGGTCGAGCCGCCTGTCCAACAGAACAATAATAGACTCTATAGCCTCGCCGCCGCGCTCGATGAGATCGAGGAGGGTGCGATAATCCTAAACCCGGAAGGGCAATTGATATGGCACAACCGCGCCTTTGATCGGCTTCTGGTCGAGAACCGTGAAGGCCACCTGCTGGTTGCAGCAGTCATAGAGTTTGCCGCCGACTGTTATCAGGACCTTCAAACGTCGGGCGATCTATCAACGGATGAAACGACAGTCTCTTTAGTCCGCGAAGTGACCATAGGTCGCATAGAGCACGAGATGCATTCCACGCTCATGCCGAAGGGGATGCTCGGCCCGGACCTCTACATGCTTTGTATAGTAAAACGCTCGGCTTCGCGATGGTCGAGCTACGAAGAGCGACTGCGCCAGACCTGGGGACTTACCGAGCGGGAAGCACAGGTGGCCGTCGAGTGCCTGCGGGGGAAGAAGAACCTCGAGATAGCTGAACATCTTAAAATCAGCGTTGAGACTGTGAACAAACACCTGGATAAGGTCTATCTGAAAGCAGGGGTCCGCGGGCGTACCGAGCTGGCCAGCCGCCTGCTCGACAGCAGATTGTGAAATAAAGGAAGCCAGAATCTCTTACAAGACACCTCGATGCCTATAAACCTGTTAACTTCTGACTTCTGGCTTCTTTCCTCAACCGCTTGCGCGCATACCGGGCCAACGCTTATCTTTACTTCTGATGATCATAGAGAAATCATCCGCGACTGTATTCACCCCGCTTGAGGATGAGACTGCCGTGCTGCTCAATCTGGAGACCCGGTATTATTACAACCTGAACCGGACGGGCTCTCTCATATGGCAGCAGATAGAAAGCACCACAAGGACGACCCTCGACGATCTCGTTCTCGCAATCTGCCAGCAGTTCGACGTTGACGAGGAGACGGCCCGCCGCGAGGCGGTCTCTTTTTTGAAACGACTCGAACACTTCAAGATGGTCCGCATCACGCCTTCCGCCAGCTCTCGTTGACGATAATTGTCATCGTTTGGTCCCGGAAATTGTTAACCTGTTCGGGCAATCTGACCAAAAAGCGCGGTTTTCTAACGACTTAGCATTACCCGAACAGGTGGCACGAGCATTGCTCAAGTCAACTGTGCAGCCCATAAGAGCTGCACAGCGACGGGGGTCAAGGGGGCGACGCCGGTCGCTGTATAACTGAGAGAAGCGACAGATGTATCTTGAAAGCCACGGGAATCGGGGTTACGGGGGCAACACCGATTCTTGTGGCTCGCTTCATATAGGGCTATTTCAGAATCTTTTCGCCCTCTATTAATGCGAATGTAACGGATTTGATTTAAACTCTTTACTGATATGTTCGCGATCTAGGGGGTAGTAGTTGATGTTAGCTTCAAATTCACGTATTGATCTTTTTAGCATCGGCCAGAGAGTTCTGACAGGTTTCGGGCCGGGAGTCATATCGGCAATAGGCCACGTCGATTCCATAATCTACGTCACGATTGCTAAAGACCCCGCCGGGCTTTATATATTCCGCCCGGAACAGATAGAAGCCGTTGAAGAAGCCGCCTAGCCGTTGCCGGTAAAACCAGGTCCTGCCCCGTGCCAGAGGAGGCTGATATGGAATTTATGACCGTCACGGGCACAACAGAAGGCCGCCGCTATATCGCGATATACCGCAAGTCTTTTAATGAAAAGCTCGGAGCCTGGGAGCTGGAGCTTGTCCCGGGCACTCTGCGCTGGATCAATTAAGAGTGAAGCTCGAAAAAAGCATCAATGCTTTCAATCAGTTGCCGCCGTATCTGCTCGCGCGACCCCTCGATTGTGTGCATAGTCACCTGCTTTTTGGCTCCGCCTTCGATCGTCACCTGCGCATGCTCTATGGCCTCGATCCTCTCTTCCGCTATTAACCTCATGCCGTAAACTAAAATCAGCTTTTCCATATCCTTAGTGTAATACCCGATCCGTTTGAAAGAAATAGCCCTCCTCATCGGATTTTTTCTGAAGACAGAGGATATCGCGTAAACACTGATTCTAAAAGAGGTTAAGAAAGAATCGTGGCGGGAACCGCAAAATCTTAATGCTTTACTTTAACTTTTTTCTTGCATCCTATTGAAGGCTATGGTATAAACTCGACCCGTAAACAACACCGCTTTATGTTCCTGCCATAAAGCGGTACTGTTTTAGCGGTGCGCTGGGGTAAGGAACATTCAGCAAGGGGGCTACTGGATGTTCAAGGGGGCTTGTCGATTAGACGACCTGGCGCACCGCACCATAATACTCTTGTAACCCTTCCGAGTCAACAACCTCTTTAAGTAGAATCCTATCCAAAACGAGCGGCGGACAAGTTTATCCGTAAGTATTCGATCTGCGTTTTTTGCGGAAATCAGCGGCCCCATTTCGGCCCGATGCAGGATTTCCTGGCTCAGATTGACAATGCTTTGAACCTTATGCTAAAAGCATTTACGAAAGTTGGATGGGTTTTTCAATCAGCAGCATCTCTTTTCTAGAGCAGTCAAGATCGTAGCTACATCGTCTTTAGCGCGCATTAAAGGAATATGTCTGCGCGCGTGTTTCGGGTCAGATTATGGCTG
>DASTET010000555.1:0-3537 GCA_035709445.1 Blastocatellia bacterium
CCGGGTGCCGCGCACCAAGAGCAACGAGCAGATGCTGGCCGAGCTCGACGCGTTGCGGGCCGCCGGCTGGCGCGGCACCGTCTTCATCGTGGACGACAATTTCATAGGCAATAAGCGTAACGTCAAGCGACTGCTCCCTGAGCTGGCCGATTGGCAGGAGCGGAATGGCCGCCCTTTTGCCTTTCTCACCGAAGCCAGCGTCAACCTGGCCGAAGACGACGAATTGCTCGACGGGATGCGGCGCGCGGGTTTTCGGCGCGTCTTCCTTGGGATCGAGACCCCGGTCGAGGAGAGCCTTAAAGAGGCCCGCAAGTCTCAGAACACTCGAATCGATCTGCTCGAATCGGTACGCAAGATTCAAAGGCACGGTCTGGAAGTGATGGGCGGCTTTATAATCGGCTTTGATGCTGACCCGGCTGATATCTTCGAGCGGCAGAACGAATTCATCCGCGACAGCGCCATTCCGCTGGCGATGGTCGGTCTGCTTAACGCCTTGCCCGACACCCAGCTCTGGCGGCGGCTCAAGCGCGAGGGGCGGCTGCTGGCTGAAAGCAATGGCAACAATACCAGCTACACTTTGAATTTCGTGCCAAAGATGGATGCCGCGCGGCTCGTGGAGGGTTACCGGTCTCTGCTCAAGACCATCTATAACCCCGCACAGTATTACCAGCGGGCGCTCGAATGTTTGAGGCGAGTGCCACAGGAGGAGTGGTCGCCTCGTCACACCGGCCTGGCCTACAGTATCGCGACGTTAACGCGCATCATCTTCAGGCTCGGCATCTATGACCCCGAGCGCCGAGAATTCTGGCGCTTCATGTGGCGTGTCGTCGCCCAACATCGCGAGAAGCTGGCCGAGGCGCTCAGGCTGGCAGCAATCGGTTACCATTGTCGCAAGCTGACAGAGGCGCAGAGCGACTAGACCTGCTGGCCAAACTGCTAACGGGTTCGGAATAAATCCTGTCCGATTATCGCGCCCATATTCTGGCCCGAATACCCTGTCATCTCAAGATAGCCCCGGCCTCGCAGCCGCCGCGCGCCCGCTGCCCCCTCAACTTCTATGCTCCCTTCCCAGTAGGTCACGCCCGTGCTCTCCTCTGTACGAAGCTCCTGCTCCTCAAACGCGGCGCGCACCTCAAGCCTCAAATCATAGCCGGGCAGCTCAATCGTCCACGTCACAGGATAAGCCGCGCCGCTCGCCGCCGAGCGCCACCTTTCGCCCGGCGCAAGAGCGAACTCCTCGAAGCCTATATGGCTCGCCCGGCCCGCCGCATCGATCAGAGTGCCGCTCGAACGCGGGTCGCGGCTGCCGTCTTCGCCCCGTATCTGAAACAGCATCAGATCGCGCCCGTCTTCGAGCTGTATCGAAAACCAGTCCCATCCGACCTGGCTCTGCTCAAGAAAGCTCGTGCCGAACTCGTGGTCCATCCAGCTCAGCCCGGTCACGTCGAGCGACTCGCCGCCCACGACGAGCCTGCCCGCAGTTTGAAACCGCGTGATCGAATAGTAATGGCTCGCGTTGCCTTCGGAAGGCCCTTTCTGGCTTATGCCGCCCGTGCCGTGAATCGCTTCAGGCTTCGCCGGAGCAAGCCTCAAATCCAATTCAAACCCATCCTCGCTCGCCCTGAGCAGATGATCGCCGCCATCAAGATGCGCTTCCCAGTCCTCGTTCCACACGCGATACGAAGAAGTGTCGGCCCCGGCCCAGCCTATCCCTGCGCGGTTGATTCGCTCGAAAGAGTAGAACTTCTTCTCCTCGATATCGGAAACGGCGAAGTGCGTCATGTAGAGATCGCGCACGGCCCATCTCGACTCGACGGCAGGCTCGCGCACAATGCCCGTTCTGAAGAAAGTCAACTGGTAGCCGAAACGCCTCCCGTTTCTCGCTTCTAAATTTCCCGTGTAGTACCACCACTCGATGCGGTAGTCGGGGTGCGATGCGTGATCGCGCGGAAAATCGAACCTGTAGCCGGCCTCTGCCTCGCGCCACCCTTCGGCATTTACCCGCGCGACTTTCCGGTCCTGCCTCGCCATAATCGAGAACCCGAAAAGCAAGACGCAGATCGCAATCCAAACCAGCCACGGCCCGCGCAGCCGCCGCAAGACCCTGACCCCTGTCATCATTCTTCCCTCGCAAAGCGCACCGCGCCCGCGCTCGTTGCGCGCGAGGCCGGATAAAGCCCGGCAATGGCGGTGGCGATCAGTATCAAAGCCGTCGATTGGAGGAGGAACCCCCACGGCAGATGAAATTGTATGGTCCATCCGAAGGACTGGACGTTGATTACATAGATGAGCACGAGCGAGAGCATAAGACCTATCAATATACCTATCATCTGGCTCACGCCTCCTATCATGACCGCTTCGATGACTACCATTCGGCGCACCTGCGCCCGCGTGGCCCCCAGGAATCCGAGCACGGCGATCTCACCTCGCCTTTCGAGTATCAGCGTCAGCAGCGTAGAGACAACGCCAAGCCCCGCAACCACGATCGCTATAATCTCAAGCGCGTAGGTGATCGAAAAAGTGCTGTCGAATATCCTTACGACTTCGCGCCGAACTGCGGAGTTCGTGGTAAAGACCAGTTGAAACTCGCGGCCAACCTTTCTTGCGAGGCTCTCTCTCACCTCTTCCTCAGAAGCGGCAGCGTTGAGATAGATCGAGAGGCTTGCAGGCCCCGCTCGTTTAAAGTGCCGCTCGTAAGTCGTCCGGTCCATGACGGCGGTCCCGCGATTGCTCGAATAATCATAATAGACTGCCGCCACCCTGAACGGATGAAGACCCGCGCTTGTGGGAAGCTCGACCGTATCGCCCGGCTGCCTGTCGAAACGAAGCGCGAAGCTCTCCGATATGACGATCGCGTCTTCGCCTATGGCCTGTCGCAGAAGATCATTCGAGGACTGCGGAGATTTGAACAGCAATCTCCCGTGTTCAAGCAAGACCGAGAAATCGCCCGCGCCCAGTGTTATCAGGTTATCCCGGTAGCTCACTTCACGCGAGATAAAGGAATCGACTGCCGCAACATTCGGGTCGGACTTGATAGCGGCTATCGCTTCGCTCGCTATCGCGCCGTCGCCGCCTGTCCCGATTCGAGCGAGCGGCCTTGCATAGATGTCAGCCTTCAAAGTTTGATCGACCCAGTACGCGACCGTTTCGCGAAAGCTGCCTATCATTATCGAGATCGCAACCATCATCGCAAGGCTCATCGCAAGCGCCGCGACCGAGATCGATACGCGCGAGATCGCGGCGCGCAGGTTCGCGCCCGCAAGCCGCGCTTCCACGCCGAGCATCCCCAGAAGCTTCGTCCGGCATACAAGCCATAAAGCATTCGGCACGAGAAAAGCCCCGCCGAACATCAGGGCGAGCGCCGACAGGTATCCGAATACCGGAAGCCCTCCCACCGGACCGATTCTACTGAGCGCATACCCGAAAGCCATCAGCAGAAGGGAGACAAGAATATACCTGGCCGACGGCCTGAGGCTGCGGGCGAGCCTCTCGGCCCCGCGTATCGCTTCGACGGGGCGCACGCGCGACGCTTCGAGC
>DASTET010000556.1:0-5728 GCA_035709445.1 Blastocatellia bacterium
TATCCGACCTATTTATCCGTAAAAGAGATGTCGGAGATGCTCGGTGTCTCCGAAAGGACAATTTACGACTGGGTGAGTCGTGGTCAAATCCCCTATCACAAAGCTGGTGATCGGACCATATTTCTTCTCGATGAGATTTTACGCTGGACACGGAGCCACGCTGATGACTTTCAATCCGGGCCGTATTAACATATTGCAGCCTCTGGCGGCTGCAATCTCACGGAGGCGAAATGGCAGTTAAGAAGCGTGGACTAACTTGGTATCACGACTTCTCGGTGCGAGGAGTCAGATATCGTGGTGCTATTCCCGAGGCCCGCACAAAATATCAAGCCGAGCAAGCAGAGTCCCGAGTTCGTGACCGGGTCTTTGAGGGCAAATATGGCCAGATGAACTCCAAGATGCGGTTTGCTGAATTTGCTGAGGATGTTTATCTACCATGGGCCGAATCGAGCAAACGTTCAGGCAAACATGAAAAATGGCTCGTGAGCAACCTGATCGGTTTCTTTGGGAGTATGACCTTGGGAAGTATCGATCAGATAGCGATTGAGCGGTTCAAGCGGGAGCGACTCGGCTCAACTGTTAAAGGAGGACGATTGCGCAAACCTGCATCTATCAACCGAGAACTATCATGCTTGTCGAAAATCCTCTCGCTTGCCCGCGATAATAATTATTTGAGAGAGAAATCGCGAATCAAGCTGCTCAGGGAGGACAACTGTCGAATTCGCTATCTGACAGCGGAGGAGGAATCACGGTTGATGGAGAGCTTGAAGCACAGTCGAACCTACCTGAACCCGATTGTGATCGTAGCTCTAAATACGGGAATGCGTCTGAAGGAGATAACTGGTCTTAGATGGCGACAGGTGGATTTCCTCAGAAATCGTATTCTCGTCACGAATACTAAAAATGGTCGGGACCGCACAATCCCGATGAACGCCCTAACAAGAAAAGTGCTTGAAAGATTGCATAATGGATGCCGGGAACAGGTCTTTGAAAGCTTGCCGAATATCTCAATTGCCTTCAATAAGGCTTGTAAGAAGGCTGGGATTGAAGATTTCCGATTCCATGATCTCCGGCATACCTTCGGGACGAGGCTCGCCGACGCTGGAGTAGATGTAGTGACTATTGCGGCGCTGATGGGCCACTCGAGCATCCAGATGGCGATGCGATACACACATCCGACTGAGGATAGAAACCGCAGAGCTGTAGATGCTTTATTGCGATATTCCGATCCCACCGAGGATAGGAACCGCAAAGCTGTCGAAGCTCTATCTGGTTATGGACAGAAAGCACGTCAAATATACGTCACAAGGGAGGTTCAAGAAGATGAGAGAAGTATTGCTTAGTCTTCTGCTGCTAACACTTACGTCTTAGGGGCGCGAGGGGTATATGTGATAAAGCATCAGGTAGACTATGACCCCTGTGATCGAGACGTATAACCATAGAGGCAGCGTCCAGCGAGCGACTCTCCGGTGCGATGTGAACTGGCCCCGCAGCGCCCGCCTGAGCGTCACGACCACGAACGGGACTATCGCTGCCGCGAGCACCGTGTGAGTGAGCAGGACCGTAAAGTAAAAGGGCCGCGCCCCCCCCGTCCCCTTGAATGTAGTCGCGCCGACGTTGAAGTGATAGACGAGGTAGGAGATCAAAAAGAGTATCGATGCAGTGACCGCGCCCAGCATGCAGGCCCGGTGGGCCTCTATTTTCTTGCGCCGGATCATAATATAGCCCGTCACAAGCAGCGTGAAGCAGGTCACGTTTAAGATTGCGTTGAGTGTGGGAAGAAATGTGATGGACATATTAAGGGTTATAGCAGCTTCGAGGAGAGAATCAAAACGGGGCCGTTACTGCCTGTTTTCGTGATAATCCCGGTAGCGATAAAAAATCCCGAATATGCCGGCGAAGAGCGCGACCGGCGGGATGAGCAGGACCAGCACCGCGAGGTTCAGCCCCTGAGAGACGGCCTCCGCGTCCGAAGAGGCTTCGACCGATTGCTTGCACATAGCGCATTGAGCAAACGCCGGCTCGACGGCCGCCACCGCAACCGCTACGGCGGCCATCAGAAGAATGAGTATTAACCGGCGCCTGCTCATAAGCGATCCTCAATCACTGCTGCTGCTGGCTGACTACGGAATGCGGCCTCTGGTCCCGTATGCGAAAGCTGTCGGGGAAGAATATTGCGAACAGGCACAGAAGCACGACCAGCACCGGCACTATCGTCAGTATAAAGCTGAGCTTCTCGAACTTCATGTGCATGAAGTAGGCGACGATCAGCGCCGCTTTGATGATCGAAAGCCCCATCAGTATGATCAGCATCAGCGTCAGGTTCAGATGTATATACGCGAGAAAGACCTCGATGCCCGTCAACAGCAGCAGCACGCCCCATATCACGACATTTTCGCGGTTGCTCCCTCCGTGCTCGTGATGAAGAACACCGGCCGCTCCTTCCACCTCTGGCTCGGCGGCAAACGGGTTCGATATCCATCCCTGATTATATGCCCAGATGATCGGGTTGATCGCAAACAGCAGGGCCAGCAGCAGACAGACCAGAATCAGAAACAGGTCATCGATCCCGCCCTTGAACTGGCTGGCCGCCGCAGTCCAGCCCGCTACCAGAAGCGACCCCAGCGCCAGAAGCGCCAGCAATCCGTTCCATATAAGTTGCTCTCTCTGTTTCGACCGCTCCATCAAGCGTCCTCCCTCTCTATCGTTTAGTGCGGAGTAAAGTCGACCGACATCAAGTAAATCAGCGGGAAAACGAACATCCACACAAGGTCGACGAAGTGCCAGTACAACCCGCTGGTCTCCACGTCCTCGTGCGTGAATTTCTTTATGCGCGCCGCGATCACGCCCAGATAACAGACGCCCGTGAAGACGTGGAACATATGAAGCCCGGTTATGCCGAAAAACGCCGAGCCGAACAGCGTGGTCGAGCCCGGCCACCGCTCGGCCCACTCCTCAGGCAGCCCGTTTATGTAAAGCCCTTCTTCCATCAAGTGGCCCCACTCTATGAGGTGGAGCACGATGAAGGCCGCCCCGAAAAACATCGTCGCGAGGATCCAGAGCCGCGCCTTGCTCTTTTGCCCCCGGCTCGACGCCGACACCGCGAAGACCATCGTCAAGCTTGAAGACAACAGCACAAGCGTCATCACCGACGAGAAGACTATGCTCGGATAAAAGGGGAAGGGCGTCGGCCAGTTCTCGCTCGACGCGCGAGCGAAGCTGTAGCCGATCAGCAGCGCGCAGAATGTGAGCGAGTCCGACATGATAAAGAGCCACATTCCCAGCTTGCGATGGCCCACGGCATAAGGAAACGCGCCGCCGCTCCACTCATTAGTAGTCAGACCTTCAGCTTTCGCCTCTGCCATCGATCACCTCCAGAAAAAAAGCAGCAAGAATAAGTACAGCCAGAGACCGTCCATAAAATGCCAGTACATCGCCGTCACCTCTACGGCATTGCGCCGTCGCTGGCTGATCCGCAAACGCAATGCCGCATACGTCACATAAGCGAGGGCTATAAGCCCTCCGAGCAGGTGCACCCCGTGCAGGCTCGTAAGCAGATAAAAGAACGAGCTGTGCGGGTTCGAGTTCACATAGATGCCCTGCGCGCGGAGCTGCTGCCACGCGAGCAACTGCCCGCCGACGAAACATATTCCGAGAAAAGTCGTCGCCGCGATCCAGCCGTTGAAATGCGAATAATCGTTTCGCCTGAGCGAGCGCCGGGCAAGCTCGATCGTCAAACTGCTGGCAACTATCATGGCGGTCGTGGCCCAGAGCACCGGCGGCATATCTATCGTCACCCAGCCGCGAATGTCGCTCGAAAGCCCCTGGGTCTGCCGCACGATATAGGCGCTCGTCAGCGCCACAAAGAGCATCAGTATGCTTGCGAGCCCCACCATCATGCCTATGCGGTACTTGGCAGGCTCTATAGCATCGTCGCGTGAAAAACCGGGGGGCCACTCGCCCGAATCTTTTGGCCCGTCTCCGCCCCCGCCCCCGAAATCGTCGCTGCCGGTACCGACCCCGCCCGGCTTCACGTTAATCTCATTTGTGAGCGTAGTGTCCATAAGGATCTCAAATCTCAGATTTCGAATCTGAGATCTTCTTCTCCGGCTCGGTCTGCATGGAGTAGTCCTTCTCTTCGCCGGGCACGCTGAACTCATAAGGGCCTCGATAAACTGTAGGCTCGTGGCCCGCAAAGTTATCGTGCGGCGGCGGCGAGGGGATAACCCACTCAAGGGTGGTCGCCTCCCACGGGTTGTCCGTGGCCTTCGGCCCTCGAATCAGGCTCCATATCAGGTTCGCCACGAATATCAATTGAGCGCCCACGGTTATAAAGACGACGATTGAGATGAACCGGTTGAGCGGCATGATCTCCGACAGGTATTGCAGGTTCCCGTGCGTCGAGTACCTGCGCGGCGCACCGGCCATCCCCATGACGTGGAAGGGTATGAAGATGACGTTTACGCCTATGAAGGTGAGCATAAAGTGCAGCTTGGCCATCGGCTCATTCATCATCCGTCCGAACATCTTGGGGAACCAGAAGTAGGTCCCGGCGAACATCCCGAATATCGCCGCCACTCCCATGATCAAATGAAAGTGGCCCACAACAAAATATGTATCGTGCAGCGGTATATCTACGGAGGTCTGTCCGAGGAATATGCCCGTGATCCCGCCCGACACGAAGAGCGACACGAAGCCTATCGAAAAGAGCATCGGCGAGGTGAAACGAATCCGCCCGCCCCAGAGCGTGCCGAGCCAGTTAAAGGTCTTTATAGCCGACGGCACGCCGATCGTGAGCGTCACAAGCGAGAAGGCCATCGCCGTGTACGGGCTCATGCCGCTCATGAACATATGATGGCCCCAGACGAAGAATCCGAGCAACCCTATAGCGAATATCGCATAGACCATCGCGCGATAACCGAAGACCGGCTTTCGCGCGAATGTCGAGAGTATGTGAGAGGTGAGCCCCATGCCGGGCAGTATCGCTATATAGACTTCCGGGTGGCCGAAGAACCAGAACAGGTGCTGCCATAGTATGGGCGAGCCTCCCTGCTGATCGGTGACGAGCTGCCCGTTGACATACAGCCCGCTCGGAATAAAGAAGGCCGTCCCCGCAAGGTGGTCGAGCAGCAGCAGAATACCTGCGGCAAGCAATACCGGGAACGATAGCAGGGCGAGCACCGCAGTCGTAAACCATGCCCAGCAGGTGAGAGGCAGTCTCATAAGGCTCATCCCACGTGTCCTCAGGTTGAGCATGGTCGTTATGAAGTTCAACGCGCCAAGAAGCGAGGCTATGCAGAAGAGAGCTATGCTCGAAACCCATAAGACCACGCCGGTCCCCTGCCCCGGCCCGGCTATCTCTCCGAGCGCGCTGAGCGTAGCGTAACCGGTCCACCCGCCTATAGGGCCGAGGACCGTGGCGGCTGCGGTCGAGTCGATCAAAGAGGCGTACATCGCCATTATCATCACGACCAGCGCCAGGAACGTGATCCAGAACGAGAGCATGTTCAAAACGGGGAAGGCCATGTCGGCCGCGCCTATCTGAATCGGGAGAAAATAGTTGCCGAACCCTCCCTGCGGCGCGGTCGTCAGGACGAAGAAGACCATGATCGTTCCGTGCATCGTCACAAGCGACAGGTATAGCTCAGGCGAGATGGTGCCGCTCTCCGCCGCGTTGGGAAGCAGCGTCTTTAGAAACTCGAACTGCTCGTTAGGCCATCCGAGCTGC
>DASTET010000557.1:0-2029 GCA_035709445.1 Blastocatellia bacterium
TGCTCGGGGCGGCGGCCCTTGTGGCGTGCCTTATACCCGCGAGGCGAGCGGCCAGTCTGGACCCGGTAAACGCGCTCAGACATGAATGATCTCAAATTTCCAAATCTCAAATTTGAGATTAGAAAAGGTGCGAGATGGAAAGAATATTGCAAGACATACGGCAGGGGGCTCGGCTGCTTCGCAGGAGCCCCGGTTTTACGATGGTCGCGGCCCTTTCGCTCGCTCTCGGCATTGGCGCAAACATCACCGTATTCAGCCTTGCCAACGGACTGCTGCTCAAGCCGCTGCCCGTTAGTGAGCCTGAAAGCGTTGTGAGCCTCTACTCGACATCTCAGGAAGGAATGCGAACGTCGCGGTTCTCTTATCCCGATTATCATGATCTCAAAAGCAGCAATCAGGCGTTCGCTGACCTTGTGGCGTACACGGTTACCCCTGTCTCTCTGGGCGCAGGCGACGCGGTCGAGCCGGTCCTGGCCGAGGTGGTCTCTGGGAACTATTTTTCCGCGCTGGGAGTCGGCGCGGTCCCCGGACGCATCTTCTCGGCTGATGAGGATAATTTGGCGCGGGGCCGCGTAGCGGTGCTCGGCTTTCACTTCTGGCAACGTCGCTTCGGCTCATCGCCCGACGTGATCGGCAAACCGATATCGCTAAACGGCGAGCAGTTCACCGTCATAGGGGTTGCGGAAAAGAGTTTTACCGGGATCGCGCTCGGACCCTTTACCGATGTTTACGTTCCTCTTATGCAGAGCGGAAGATGGATAGGGCCTGACTGGTCCGTCAATCGCGGTAAACCGGTTCTCCGCATTGCGGGTCGTCTGAAAGATGACGTAGAGGTCGACCGCGCGCAGGCCGAGGTGCAGACCATCGCGGGTCGTCTGGCCGAGGTCTATCCGGAAACAAATCGTGGAAAGAGCATAGAGATCGTCAAGGCATCGCTTCTCGAAGGGAGGCGGCGCAACAGCGTAGCGGCATTCTTTATTGTGCTGCTTGTGGCGGTCGCGGCAGTCCTCGTCATCGCGTGCGCCAACATAGCGAACCTCTTCCTCGTGCGGGCCGTCGGGAGACAGCGCGAGATTGCCATACGGCAGGCGATAGGCGCTACGCGACTGCGGCTGATACAGCAATTTGTGACGGAGAGTCTTATGCTGGCGGTCGTGGGCGGCGGCGCGGGCCTGCTCATCTCGCAATGGGCCGGGAGCCTTTTGACAGGTTTCAATCCGCTTCCGGATTTTCAGATTCAGGTCGATATGAGCGTGGACGCTCGCGTTCTGGGGTTCACTTTTTTGTCTTCGGTACTGGCGGGGCTTGCTCTCGGCCTCATTCCCGCGATGACGGGGTCAAAGATCGATCTTGTCCCCGCGCTCAAGGATGCGGTTGGGGCTCGAAACAGCCTGTCGAGCAAGACGCGGGCGCGCAGTCTTCTCGTAGTCGCGCAGATAGCGCTCTCTCTGGTTCTGGTGATCGGCGCGGGGCTGCTTCTGAGGAGCCTGTATAACGCAGAGACAGGCGATCCCGGTTTTGCTATCGAGAACACTTTCGCGATGGACTTCGATCTCGACTTGAAAGGGCTCGATGAAGAGCAGGGAATGCGTCATTACCGAACGATGATCGAGCGAGTCGGATCATTGCCCGGAGTCGAGTCGGCCGCGCTGGCCAATCGCGCCCCTATGGACATATCGACACCGACCGTGAATGTGGCAGTAGAAGGGCACAACCCGCCTACAGGATCGAAGGGATTTACGATCTCTTTTTACAGGGTGGGGACACGGTATTTTGAAACGATGTCGATACCGCTATTGAGAGGGCGCGATTTCTCCGACCGTGACAATACGTCCTCGCCCCGAGTCGTCATAATAAACGAGACAATGGCGGCCCGGTTCTGGCCGGGCGAGGACCCTCTCGGCAAACATCTGACGCTTCTCGGCGAAAATATCGAAGGCATGGCCGCCAGACCGCTTGAGGTCATCGGCGTTGCGCGCGACTCGAAATATAGGACGATGAGCGAAGACCCGACGCCCCTTATCTACCT
>DASTET010000558.1:0-3297 GCA_035709445.1 Blastocatellia bacterium
GTCGTTGAACGCGCTGCGTTCGGAGGTTGCCGAGCGCGAAGGGCTTATCGACCAGACAAAGTTCAATTTCCTGTGGGTGACCGACTTCCCTATGTTCGAGTACCACGAGGACGATGGCCGCTACTATGCGATGCACCATCCGTTCACTAGCCCGAATGAAGAGGACCTGGCGCATCTTGAATCGAACCCGGGCGCGGTCAGGGCGAAGGCGTATGATCTTGTGCTTAACGGCGTAGAGCTTGGGAGCGGCTCGATTCGTATTCACCAGCGCGATCTCCAGAACAGGGTGTTCGCCGTCCTCGGAATGACCGATGAGGAAGCGCGGTCAAAGTTCGGGTTCCTGCTCGACGCCCTCGAATACGGCACGCCCCCGCACGGCGGCATAGCCTTCGGGTTCGACCGGCTTGTGATGCTGCTCGCAAGAGAGCGGTCTATCCGCGAAGTCATAGCGTTTCCGAAGACAAACAATGCTACCGACCTTATGACGCAAGCGCCCGGCCCGGTCTCTGATGAGCAACTGCGCGAGCTTCATGTCCGCATAAACGAAGAAGGGTTATGAATCGAGAAGATTTCGATCTCATCACGTTCGACTGTTACGGCACGCTGATAGATTGGGAGAGCGGCATCTTTACCGCGATACAAACCGAAGCGGCCCGCGACGGCGTCTCGCTTGATCGCGAACAGATCATCTCCGCCTACATGGCAGTGGAGCCCGAAGTCGAATCGCAAGCCTACCGCCCGTACAGGCAGGTGCTTGCCGAGACGGCCTCGCGCGTCTCGGCGCGTCTCGGCTGGAGCGTAGACAGGGAGCGCGCATCATTTCTCGCCGATAGCGTGCCATCCTGGGAGCCGTTTGCCGACACGAACCCCGCGCTCGAACGGCTCGCCTCGCGTTTCAAGCTGGGGATCCTTTCGAATATCGACGATGATATCCTCGCTGCAACGCTGCGCCATTTCGCCGTCGATTTCGAGCTGATAGTGACGGCGCAGCAGGTGAGATCTTATAAGCCCGGTCACGCTCATTTTCTCGAAGCCCGGCGTCGCGCGGCAAACAGCCGCCTGCTTCACGCGGCGCAGAGCTACTTCCACGACGTTGTACCTGCACGCGAGCTGGAAATTCCTGTTGTATGGGTGAATCGAAACGCCGAGTCGATACCCGAAGGCGGCGCGAGCCCGACACGAGAGGTGTCGAACCTGGCCGAACTGGCCGACCTTCTCGGCGCGTGAAGAGATCAAGCCGCGCCCGCGGCTGCGCTCTGAATGGCTTTCAGCACCTGATCATCGCTCGGTCTGAAGATCGGAAAGACCGACTTTCGATAGTGAACTATCCCCGCGCGGTCGATGACGATCACCGCGCGCTGAGACCCGCCGAGTAATGATTTGACATTGTAGAGACCGGCAACCTCGCCGTGCTCGTCGGCGAGCAGACGCTGGGGCAGGTCGTGATGCTCGGCAAACCGCCTGTGCGATTCCACGGAGCCGACCGAGATTGCGACCACTTCTGCGTCTGTCGCCTGATAATCCGGCCAGCGGTCCCTCATGCTGCACATCTGTTTTGTACAGACGGGAGTCTCGTCCCTGGGATAAAAGACGAGAGCGACGACTTTGCCCCTGTGGTCGGAGAGCCGCCAGGGGTTGCCGTCCTCGTCTTTTAACTCGAAATCGGGAGCAATCTGACCTACCTCTCCCCCCGTCGGCGCGTTCGAGTGTAGCTCGCTCATCACCTGTTCCTCTTCCTCTCGATCTCAGAATTGGGCAGACGGAATTGTCTTATTTCAGCGGCGAAAAATCAATCACATTAACCGCAGAGGACGCCGCAGGATCGCAGAGGACTGGGCCATACAGTTCTTGTTTTGAAAGGAGAGCTCCTGGCGATCAAAGTCGGATGAACCACAGAGTACACTGCAGGGTCACAGAGGAATAATCAATCCTCTGTGACCCTGCGGTGTACTCTGTGGTTCATATTCTCTGTCTCGACCGATGCGTACATCTTCGGTTGATACAAGATCAGAAGATCAATTTCAACGCGAGTCGAATCCTTCGTGGTGTCGCGTCTGTCTCGCCGAGGTCCGCATAACCGAACCCGCCCGAGTTCTCCAGTATGAAATTCGGCCTGATTCGATTCGGGTGGTTAAACAGGTTGAAGAACTCGGCTCGAAACTGTAGCGAAACTTTCTCGCTGAGCTTCGTCGTCTTGAGCAGTGCGAAATCGACGTTTGCCAGGCGCGGCCCAATGAGCGTATTTCGGCCCGCGTCGCCGAGCTGACGGCCCGCCGCAAATGTGCTTCCGAAAGCATCCGGGGCCAGCCCCATCGCGAGGGCCGCCTGCTCTACCGAATAGTCGTTATATACGAACCTCGCCTGATCGATAGCCCCCGCCTGAAACCCGCTGCGGTCGGCTATTATGAACCCGGTGGGGCTCGTGAAAGGCGTCCCGTCGGGGTTGAGGAAGAAGCGATAAAAAGTGTTTGCCGCGTTCGAGAAGGCCACTGCGTCGGCAGGGGCAAGAGGGTTCGCGACAAACGGTCGCACCGCGCCGAGCCTGTCTGAAAATAGAGAGGCGAAGATCGCCGTCGCGCCCGCCGATGAGCCTGTGTACTGGAGCGGGGTGAAGGGCGACCCGCTCGCAAGCGATATGATGCCGCTCGCCTGCCACCCTCCCAAAAGCCGCCCCATAAGTCCCGATTGTTGTCGCCCGAGAGGCAGCGAGTAAACAAAGTGCGCGGCGAGCCTGTGTCTTCGATCAAAGCTGGACAATGCGCGCTCGCTTCGAGAAACATCAAACGGGTTCTGCGCAAGCGATTGAAGCCCGCCCGCGACGAACGAAGCGGGATCGCCGACTCCGCCCGCTATATCGGCGGCGTTATCCGGGACATCATCAATCATCTTCGACAGCGTATATGCCAGGCCGCCCGAAAACTGGTCCGTCAATCGAGCATCCGCCCTCAACTGAAATGAATGATAGATGGAGCGGCCCCTTGTCTCATAAACACGCAGCGGCCCTTCGACGGCATCCGGGCTGGCATCGATTGCGCGGATCAATCCCACCCCGCGAGTCCCTGTATAGATCGCCTCTGCCACGAACCTTTCATTAAAGTCGCGAGTGACACTCAGGTGCCATGATGATGAAAAGGGAGTGCGATACTCGCTTGCGAGAGCAGTTCGGGCAAAGAGGCGGGCATCACCTCCGAGCAATGAGAGCAGCTCGGATGTCGATGGAATACTCGGGAACTGTGGCAGGGCCACTCCCGACGCGGGGGTGAGCGCCGCAAGCAAGACGTTTGGAGAGCTTGCCGC
>DASTET010000559.1:0-4056 GCA_035709445.1 Blastocatellia bacterium
AGCGCTACGTATCTCCATACTGGATTGCGATTCTTTATGCTGGTCTCGGCGATAATAAGAATGCACTGGAATGGCTGGAAAGGGCATACTCAGAGCGGTCTGGCGGAATGGTTTGGCTTGTGGCTGAGCCGCAGTGGGATAATTTACGCCCCGACCCGCACTTTCAGGACATGCTTCGCCGAGTGAACCTTTATCGTTAAGACAGTGAGTCGCAACGCAAAGAGATGGCTTGTCTTCAAGCGCGGCAAAATAATGCATGACGTTGTCATAACCGGGGACTCAACTGATCTCGCCCGAAGACGGGGCTGCCTCTTTATCCTCGTCGGGCGGGCGGTCCTGCCCCGGCGCGCGACCGTATATCCAGGTCATATCTCTCAAGCGCACGTCTGTTCCTTCACTTAGAGCGCCTTCCGGCATGCGCCAGCTCCAGTTGCCCTCTTCGCTCGCCGGTATGTTCATCCGCGCGTGGGAATCGAGACCGAGCAGGTCCTGCATCTGGACTATGGCGATCGCAGCGACCGACGAGAACGCCGCGCGTATGAAGTCCCAGTGTATCTCCTTTCCGTCCGTGTTGAGATACTTGAGACAAAAGTCGCGCTCGCGCTCGATCTGCTCGGCGTCGCGGGTCGAGCTCTCGTCCTCTTCGCTCGTAAACCAGCCCACAACCGTGTCGCTGTCGTGCGTGCCGGTATAGACCACGGTGTTTTTGATGTAGTTATGCGGCAGGTGCATGTCGCGCGAGTCCGAGCCGAAGGCGAATTGCAGCACGCGCATGCCGGGAAACCCAAGCTCGTCGCGAAGCTCTATGACATCGGGAGTGATTAGCCCGAGGTCTTCGGCTATGATCGGAAGCTCGCCGAACTCCTGATTGAGCGCGGCGAAGAACTCTCTTCCGGGCACCTCGACCCACTCTC
Source organism: Blastocatellia bacterium (assembly GCA_035709445.1). Taxonomy (GTDB): domain Bacteria; phylum Acidobacteriota; class Blastocatellia; order UBA7656; family UBA7656; genus DASTET01. The sequence continues at coordinate 915 of DASTET010000559.1, forward strand.
CGTTTTCGGCGGTCTCATCGCCTGCGGGCACTTCCCAGGTCGCGGCGAAGGCGCGAAAGTGGTCTATGCGAACTATGTCAAAGAGCTGAAGCGCGAGCCGCATCCGCCCGATCCACCACTCGAAGCCCTTCTCGCGCATACGGTCCCAGTCGTAAAGCGGGTTGCCCCAGAGCTGCCCCGTCTTGCTGAAATAATCCGGCGGCACTCCCGCAACGACCGTCGGGTTCCCCTCTTCGTCGAGCTTGAACAGGTCCGGGTGGGTCCACAGGTCCGAGGAGTTGTGCGCGACGAAGATAGGCATGTCGCCTATGATCTTCACCCCTTTTTCGCCGGAGTAAGTCTTAAGGTCCGACCACTGTCTGAAGAATAGGTACTGAAAGAACCGCTGCAACTCTATCTCTTCGCCAAGCTCGCGGCGGGCCTGTTCGATAGCTTCGGGCTTTCTGCGGGCGAGGTCCGGCTCCCATCGGTTCCACACCGCGTTATCGTGACGACTGCCAATCGCGCGAAAGAGCGCGTAATCGTCGAGCCAGCTTCGGGCAAATCTGCTGAAGTGCTCGAAGTCCTGCCGCATCTCGGGGGTTGCGGCGTGCTTGAAGCGGGCGAATGCCTTATAAAGCAGCGAGGTCTTGAACTTTATTACGCTGCCGTAATCGATCCGCCCGGATTTTGAGCTCGGGGCATGCGCGAGGTCGTCTTTGGAGAGCAGGCCCTGCTCGACGAGCCTTTCAAGGCTTATCAGCAGCGTGTTGCCCGCAAAAGAGGAGAAGCATTGATAAGGCGAGTCGCCGTACCCTGTAGGGCCGAGCGGCAAGACCTGCCAGAGGCTCTGCGCGGAGGATGAGAGAAAATCGACGAATTCGTAAGCCGCAGGGCCGAGGTCTCCTATCCCTGTGCCTGCTGCAAGCGATGTCGGATGAAGCAGGATGCCGCTCGATCTCCGAAATTCCATTCTCACCTCTGAGACAAGATTGCCGCGACCCGCGCAAGAGTGTTGCGCTCGATGTCGCGGCGATGCACCTGGCCGGAACGATTATCGGAGGGAAGGCTCATACGCCTGCGCCGCGTGCTTTGTAGCGGGACGGCTTTGCGGTACTGAGCGTCTGCATCTGGCGCAGCTCGCGCAGTGAGGCTATCTCCCCGCTCAGCTCGCGCAGTATGGCGGATTCTTCTTTAACGGACCTGATGTTATTCTTCAGGTTCTCTTTTAACGACTCTATTTTTTCAAGTCTTGCTTCGATTAAATGATCCAATAAGGAATTCTCTTTCTGGAATAAAAGCTGCTCGTTCACAACTCACCTCGACCACTTACTACTACGTCCGTCCCAAAGTTTTGCGTCCACCTGTGACAGAGATTCTAACACGACCTGATCCGGGCGGGAGAGAATAAACTCAAAAACCCGGTAAAAATTTTCTGCGGGCGCTCTCACTCTTTACACATGCGGTTTGCATGGTGCAGGCTATCTCAATAGGTCGAGCCTTTGACCGCGTGGACGCTCCCGAAATCCTTTCGGCAGTCTGAATACTGCAAGCAAATCTCCGCATCGAGGGAGAGAAGGCATTTATGATCGACTCGGATAGGCAGAGGCGGCTGCCCGTTGGGGCGGAAGCGCGCCCCGAAGGGGTCCACTTCCGGGTGTGGGCCCCGCGCCGCAAGAGGGTAGAGGTCGTCATTGAATCAGGATCGAGCAATTCGGAGACGGCATACGAGTTATCGGCTGAAGCGGACGGCTATTTTTCCGGGCTGGTCACGTCGGCTGCCGCAGGCGTCCTGTACAGGTTTCGCCTCGACGGAGGTGATAGCTTCCCCGACCCCGCCTCGCGTTTTCAGCCCGACGGCCCGCACGGCCCTTCTCAGGTCATAGACCCTGCTAGCTTTCTGTGGACCGACGGCGGCTGGGCGGGTTGCGACATCGCTGGCCAGGTCATGTACGAGCTGCACGCAGGCACATTCACGCGCGAAGGGACGTGGGAAGCTGCGAGCCGCGAGCTTTCGCGCCTTGCTGAGCTTGGCGTTACGGTCGTAGAGTTGATGCCGATAGCCGATTTCCCCGGACGGTTCGGATGGGGCTATGACGGGGTGAATCTGTTTGCGCCCACGCGGCTCTACGGAACGCCTGACGATCTGCGCCGCTTTACGGACGAAGCGCACAGGCTCGGCATTGGGGTCATCCTCGATGTGGTCTATAACCACCTGGGCCCGGATGGGAACTATCTCGGCCAGTATTCTGACGACTACTTCACCGACAGGTATGAGACCGACTGGGGAGAGGCCATAAACTTCGACGGGGAGAACTCGGCTGCCGTGCGCGAGTTCTTCGTATCGAACGCCGGGTACTGGATCGAGGAGTATCATTTCGACGGGCTGCGGCTCGACGCCACGCAGAGTATATATGACCGGTCATCCGATCACGTGCTCGCTGCGATAGGCCGCCGTGTGCGCGAGGCAGCGCGCGGGCGCGCGACGATCATTGTGGCGGAAAACGAGCCGCAGGAGACACGGCTCGTGCGGCCTCAGCAGCATGGCGGGTACGGGCTCGACGGGCTGTGGAACGACGATTTCCATCACACCGCGATTGTGGCGCTCACGGAGCATAACGAGGCGTACTATACCGATTACCTGGGCACCCCGCAGGAGTTTATCTCGTCGGTCAAATGGGGCTATCTCTACCAGGGCCAGCGATACAAATGGCAAAAGCAGCGGCGCGGCACGCCCTGCCTGGATTTGAAGCCCGAAGCTTTCGTAACCTTTATAGAAAACCACGATCAGGTGTCGAACACGGCGCGAGGCAGCCGGGTCCATCAGACGAGCGATCCGGGATGTTATCGCGCGATGACGGCGCTGCTGCTGCTTGCGCCGGGCACGCCGATGCTGTTTCAGGGGCAGGAGTTCGCCTCTTCAAGGCCGTTCCTTTTCTTTGCCGATCACGAGACGGAGCTTGCTACGCTCGTGCGGAAGGGGCGCGGGAAGTTTCTCAGCCAGTTCCCTTCGCTGGCCACCCCCGAGATCCAAGAGCAATTGCCCGATCCGTCGGATGCTGAGACTTTTGAAAACTCAAAGCTCGATCCTGTCGAGCGTGATCGCAACACGGAGGCGGTCGCGCTGCATCGAGACCTCTTGAAGCTGCGGCGCGAAGAGGCG
>DASTET010000560.1:0-4265 GCA_035709445.1 Blastocatellia bacterium
CAGAGGCATTCTTCATCTCGGTGCTTATCGAAGGCTGGAAGATGATAGAGAACCTTGAGATGAGGGTGAGCGAGCTTGAAGAGCGACTGAAATCGTTAGAGGCGGGCAATGGCGACTCGGCGGCTTGAAGGATGGCTGTTCGATGTGGACGAGCTTGGTCCGGAGGTTGCCTTATGGGTCTCGACCGCTGAGGGCACGATTGTCAGGCTTACTGAGGAGTTCCGCCCGCCGGTCTATGTCGAAGGCGAGCGGGCGCGGCTCAGACGCCTGGCCTATGAGCTTGATCGTCGCGGGATCGTGAGCGGGGTGAGGTGGGTCGAGCGGCGCGAGTTCTGGAGCGGGAAGTCTATAGAAGTCCTTGAGCTTGCCGTATCGGATTCGTCGTTGATGCCGAAGCTGCGCCGGTTCGCCGCGATGCGCGACCGCGAGTTCACCTTCTACAACTGCGACATACCGGCGGCGCAGTATTATCTTTATCTCAAGGGGCTGTTTCCGCTGTGCAGGCTCTCGTGCGAAGCGGACGCGGCGGGCAATCTTGTAGATATCGCGGCCACCGATTCGGTATCAGACAGCGGTTACGAGCTACCGGCGTTGCGGACGCTCGGAATGCGCGGCGAGCAGATGCGCCCGCTCGGCGGCAAGAGCCGTATCATATTGGAGTGCGGAGGCGAGCAGGTCATCCACCGGCTTGATGAGGGCGCGCGTGTGATCGAGGCGCTTAATGGCTTTATAAAAAAACACGATCCCGACCTTATTCTGAGCGAGCGAGGAGACAGCCGTTTGATGCCCGCGCTCATTCGCCTGGCAAAGCGAGAAGGGCGCGACCTGCTGCTTGATCGGGACCGCGTAATAACGAAGCGGAAGATCGTCACCGAGGGCCGGACCTACTACAGTTACGGGCGGGTGATCTACAAAGGACCGGCCTATCCTCTGTTCGGGCGCTGGCATATAGACGCAAACAACTCGTTCATCTATCGCGAGACCGGGCTTGAGGGGCTTATAGAGCTGGCGAGGCTTGCAAAGATTCCCGTGCAGAGGATGGCGCGGACAAGTCCCGGCTCGGCGATGAGCTCGATGCAGATAGACCGGGCCGTAGCGGAGGGGATATTGGTGCCCTGGCGCAAGAGCGAGCCGGAGCGATACAAAACGGCGCTTGAGCTGCTGACGGTAGATAAAGGCGGGCTTGTATTTCAGCCGCCCGTGGGAGGGTTCGAGCGGGTGGCCGAGATAGATTTCGCTTCGATGTACCCTGCGATAATGGTGCGTCACAACATCTCGCCGGAAACGGTGCTGTGCCCGTGCTGCGAGAACAGCGTGGTCCCCGAAGCGGGATACAACGTGTGCGAGAAACGGCGAGGGCTGATCCCTCTGACGCTTGAGCCGCTGCTCGAGCGCCGAAAGCGATACAAGAGAGCGATGCGCGAAAGCGCGAGCGAGGAGGAGCGAGAAAAGCTGGACTTGCGGCAGACGGCAATAAAGTGGATGCTCGTCTCGTGCTTCGGGTACCTGGGCTACAGGAACGCGAGGTTCGGGCGGATCGAAGCGCACGAGGCGGTGACGGCGTTCGGCAGAGAGAAGCTGCTGCGGGCGAAAGAGATCGCAGAAGGCGAGGGCTTCAAAGTTCTGCACGCGATAACCGACAGCCTGTGGATAAAGCGAGAAGGCGCGACCGAATCGGACGTGCTCGAATTATGCGAGCGGATAACCGAGGTATGCGAAGTGGAGATGAGCCTCGAAGGCATCTACCGTTGGATACTCTTTCTGCCGTCGAAGGAGAAAGAGGGCCGCCCGGTCCCGGCTCGATATTACGGAGTATTCACGGATGGCAGGATGAAGATGCGAGGTCTTGCATGCCGCCGGGACGATACGCCTGAGTTCATCCGCGAGACACAGATGGAGATGCTTGCGGCTGCGGCAAAAGCGCGAACGCTTGCAGAAAGAGAGCGCGCTATGGAAGAGGTAAGCCGTATTCTCGATGAGCGAATCGCGCGGCTTGAGCGAGGCGAAGTCGCTCCCGGGAGTTTAGACATCCGTCGAACTGTTACAAAGGAGATCGACAGTTACAGAGCAGAGACGAGGACTGCTATCGCCGCGCGACAGCTAAAGCAGGCAGGGATCGATGTCCACCCTGGAGAGAGAGTGAGATACCGGATCGCGGATGCGCGAGCAAAAGAAAAGGCTGCTCGCGTGAGAGCAACCGAGATAGGCGAGGGTGAAAAATACGACGTGGCTGAATATATAAAGATGTTGAAGGAAGCCGCATCCGAAGTCATCGGGTAATAGAGGGCAATAGATGTTTAACCGCAGAGGACGCCGCAGAGGACGCAGAGGAAGAATATACCTCTGCGTCCTCTGCGGTTAGTACAGTTTGTGCAGCATCAGTTTATCGCCGGTTGAAACCCCGCCAGCCCGAAAGAAAAAGTGTTTGACAAGCCATATCGTTGATTTTACACTTTGCGCCATTTGAATTATCGCAATTTGTAAGAGGGGTTCTGCCCGGCGGGCACTCAGGTAGTTAGTTAAACAGAGAGGAACTATGAAGACCTACAACATTGCCGGATATATTCTAATGCTATTGTATTGTGTCCTCGCGGCTGCCTTCGCGCCATCCGACTGGAATCCCTGGATAGGGCTGGCGGTAGGGCTCGCTTACCTTCTATTGATATGGTTCTGGGGAGGGGTCTATGTAGCCCTGTTCCTGCATCTGGGCGTCGCCCACAGGGCGTTGGATTTCAATGAGGGCTTTAGCAAGATTGTCACTATCGCGTATAACACCCTGGGCATCTACGTAAACCCGACAACGTGGGTCAACAGACATCGCCACCACCACTCTTACTCCGATAAGCCCGGAGACCCAAACAAGCTGGACGAAGACGGCTTCTGGCGGACGATGTACCTCCTCTTCTTCCCCTACAAATGCATATCTAATCTTGCGACCGACAAGATATGTTCTTCCTGGACCTTCCGCCTGGTCTCAAATTCGTACTACGCTGTTTTCAGTCAGATCAGCAGTTACTGCGTGCTCTGGTTAATCCTGGGAGACTGGAAATACGCATTGACTCTCTGGCTGGGTGTCCGCATATTTGCCGTCTGGGTGAATATGATTCAAAACTACTGGACGCACGATCGGCGATTCGGCACAAGGCGCTACGCGGATGATGATAATGCGATGAACATAACCGAATGGCTGCCGGTCACAGCAACATTCAGCGCATGCCTGCAAAACAATCATCATCATTACTCTCCGTTAGTTCGATTGAGTCACGACACGAATGAGTATGATTTCGGGTTTATGGTAGTGCGTTTCTTGAAGGCATGCGGACTGGTGGAGGCGACCGATTCAGGTCTGCGAATGCCTGCCGATATTTCGCTACAGGAGGTCGGGCTCTGAATGAATGGACAGGATTTACAGGATCGACACGGGAACTTTGTTGATCCTGTTAATCCTGTCCGATTCTTCGCGGCCGGCTATCTTATGCCCATCGCCGGATCGCCAAAGAATATCCATGTGCGGCGAATGTCCGGATCGCTCACATGCATTTTCGCTCTCTTTATAGCTTCGCCTATCGTCGTCACGTCCTCAGCGAAGAGTTGCCGCACCAGCTCCTGGTTCATAAGGACCTGTTCGTTCGATTTTGTAAGACCCGATGAGGCCCAGACTGCTGCTGCGCCGGCATCGGATTTCACCAGCGATTCGGCAAGGCTGTCGGTATCGAGGTTCTGAAACAGACCGTTCAGACAGGTCATCAGCACAAACAGCGCGGGGCGGTCTGCGTTTAACAATCTCGCCGCGTCGTCCGCAGTCAACAGCCCTCCGTTCCATGCGCGCAAAGTTCCGTGGCCGATATAGTTGATCAGAGTGGAGCCTGCGCTGATGCTTTCAAGTATCTTTGCCCTTGCGGCGGCATCTCCCATTCGATTGCGAGACACTTGATCGACTCTCACGCTGCCGGGTATCTGACTGCCTACATTCTGAGTCGCGCCGTCAAAATCGTATATCCTGTCGACATCGCTGACGAGAACGGCGCTGTCAAATCGCGGCCCCCGCTCGAACGCGATTATCTTCGCAGCTATCTTTGAGACCTCCTGAGGCGAACGTACGGGCAGTCGCCCGAGGGCGATATCTGCGACCCCATCCAGGTCAAAGTCCGCGTACCAGTCGTCGCTTGCCGTCTCCATTGTCTCAGCGCCGACCAGCTTGATCGGAACGACGTCGAGACTGCCGCCGCCCACATAGTCCTTCGGATCATAAGTCCCGTCGCCTG